>NZ_JANPLS010000101.1:0-3157 GCF_031422475.1 Chamaesiphon sp. VAR_48_metabat_403 | reverse complement strand
AATCTGCTGCTGCTCCATCGCCCGTTTTACCCCCTCGTCTTCGCGCCAATGATGATAAAAGCGGTCGAGATTGGGATAATTTGCCAAGCCAGTCGGTAACAAATTGCCCCAACGAATCATCGCAAACGCATAGGCATCAGCGATCGTGCGGCGATTTCCCACCAGATAATCTTTACCCTCTAAATGTCGATCTAAATGCTGGTACACGCGATCGATAAGCTTATAGGAGGCTTCCTTTATCGATTTCTTGGTAAGATCGCTGCTATCGATCGAGTAGCGATCTGGCATAAAAAATGGAAAAAAAGCGGGATGTACATCACCCGTCAGAAAAGCCATCCAGCGGTCGAGGTCATATCCATCCTGCAATGTGCCATCATCGCCCAGCTTCGCCTCTGGATATTTCCGCGCTAAATACTTGAGTATGGCACTGGCTTGATTCATCACCCCACTCTCGCCGTCGATCGTGGCTGGAACTTGTCCCAACGGATTGAGCTTGAGATACTCTGGATCGCTCTGCTTCACTTTTTGAAGATCGTAGGGTTCGCCAATCCATTCCAAGACAATGTGTACGGCAAGGGCACAGGTTCCAGGGGCATAAAATAACTTAATCATGGTTATGTTTCCCAAATTTAGGTGAATTGTTTTGAGAGTATATAGCGGTTCTTAAGCTGGTTAAGCACAATTAACTCCCGACTGGCAGGGCTTTCAATGCTAAAGTCGTGCCGCACCGGATCGATAACCGCTATAGATCTAAATCCACACTCTCAAAGCTTTACTGTTAAATATTCTAAATATTTAACGAATGACTTTTACGACATCATAAAGACCGTGTTCATTGTTGGCGTAGGTTTGCCAGTAGTTGGTTTCTTTGTCAAATCCAGGTTCTTTCCCCAACGATTCAAAATCTCCCCGACTTTGCCACCGAGCTAATAGCGCGATCGTAGATTTGTCGGTGCTGGGACACATTGCTGCCCACTGTAATCCAGAAGACATTTGCAGCACTCCAGGCATCATTTGGCTGACAACCATTGCCAGTTCGGATTGCTCTTTATTAGGTTTCATCTTGAATTGACTGAACTGGATGACATCACCTTGACTGACACTGGGTGATGTTGCTCTTGTCTCCGTATGTTGCACTTGGCAAGCAAAGGTTTGAGTGGCGTTTCGATTCTCCAAAGGAGAGGCTACGCCAACGGATGAATTTGGAGATCGTTGTTTGATATAAGTTTGAAAGCTTGGTAAATCTTGCCACTGACTGAGGGCAATTATTTCACTTTCATCTCGATCGTTAAGAATAGCAGCATTAATAAATCCCTTGGCTGCTGGCAAGTCTGCTTGAGTCGATTTCAGGACATTAGAGAGCATTTTTTCCTGGTCTGCTTTATCGACTTTGTACACAGTCGCAACATTGACGCTCGAATTAGATGAATCTAGTGAAACTGCTGTCGCTGCCATAGTTGGAGCTGGAACTAAAAGTAAGGCACTTAAAACTAGTGTAATTGAAACCACCCATCCTTTAAATTGACTGCCCAAAATTTTAAACATATGTTGCTCCTAAATGACTGAGAGTTTAAATCAAGATTAACCAACGACTTGCAAAACCAGCTTGCCGCGAGGATGACCATGCTGGCTAACTTCCTGCGCTTTCTCAGCTTCTGATAGGTCAAACGTTTATTCGACCGTTACCTTTATATGTCCGTCATCGATTAGCTGCGCGATTTGCTGTAGCTGCGAATTGACTCTGGGATTGACAAATACAGGAATCGCTTTGATGTACTGCGGAATGCCCGATCGAGGGACACCGAGCGTTGAAACCAAGGTGCCACCAGAGCGGATCGCTTGCCAAGATCGCGCTTGCGAGAAATATATAAGACTGCGCTCAGATTACTCGATCGAATTAACAAAAGCATCTGTCTAAATGTATAGATAAAAATATCTTAGTAAACAGGCAAGAAATATTACTAATTTTCGCGAATATCGGCGATACTTTCATCAGCTCATTGCTTTTTCAATCCGACGATCTGGAATCAACCACATAATTGCTACCAATACATAAAGGCTAAGAGTTAACCATGAGTTAGCAAAGGCGAGTGGAATCGATAAGGCGTAGATCGCTAACGATACCTTGCCCTTAAAATCTCTCCCGATCGCAGTCGCGATCGTCGAATCTTTGCCGTGATGAGCGATGAGAGTCACAGTCAGAATCGAATAAGCGATCGCGGAAAACAACAGCACACCACCATAAAAGGCAACTGGTACAGCGGTGAAGTAATTTTCACCCATCCAGGCAGTGAAAAAGGGAATTAGTGACAGCCAGAATAATAAATGTAGATTAGCCCACAAAACTCGACCATTAACGTACTGCACGATCTGAAATAAGTGGTGGTGGTTATTCCAATAAATTCCCAAATATATAAAGCTGAGGATGTAGCTCAGAAATACGGGAATTAGCGGACGCAATGCGGCTAAATTATCTTTGTGAGGCACTTTCAATTCCAACACCATAATCGTGATGATAATGGCGATGACACCATCACTAAATGCGGCTAATCTCCCTTTTTCCATATCAATGCGCTCCCGTTGGGATGCAGTTAAATTGAGTCCCCTCATAGCATAAAGCAATACTATGAGAAACTTGTGAGGATCGCCTATAAAGCTAATGCTAAATATTAAGATCTACCGATAGATTGCATCATCGATTCGGCAAAGCCTTTGCTCCTATGAAGAATCGCATTTCATTAATAGATCGATCGATACAAGGTTTGATATTTACTCCATTATTTACGTTGCAAATTCATAGTTAATCTCTGTAACTTTTCCTTTGTAATAGAGCCGAATGCCGTCTGGATACTCCCATCCCACCTCGCCTTGCAAAGGAATCAGCATCTCGTTACACACTGAATAGTCCCAAAACCTGCCGCTCCAAGGCATCGCAGTCAGCTTGTCGCGATAACGCGCTTCAGCCCGCATGGTTTCGATTGTTCCTTCAGCATTAAACCGAAATACGAGGGAGACCGTTGTTGGAGCATCGGTGAATGTAGCGCGGGCGGAGGTATCGTCAATGGCTTCCCAGCGCACACCCTGACTGGGTAATAGCGCAGTCGGATACCAAGGCATCTCGGCAAAAAATCGCAGCAGCTCACCTTGGGCGGCTGCT
>NZ_JANPLS010000100.1:0-21378 GCF_031422475.1 Chamaesiphon sp. VAR_48_metabat_403 | reverse complement strand
CGCGTAGCGACGGGGTGGGTACACCCTCAAACGCAGCCAACCAATTAAAAATTATTATATTTAAAGGAGAATACTATATGACTGTTGCAGCAGAGCCACAGGCGTTAAATTTTGAGTGTGAAACTGGTAATTATCATACCTTCTGTCCGATTAGTTGCGTAGCATGGCTATACCAAAAGATCGAAGATAGCTTCTTCCTCGTCATCGGTACCAAAACCTGCGGTTACTTCCTCCAAAACGCGATGGGAGTAATGATCTTCGCCGAGCCGCGTTATGCGATGGCAGAATTGGAAGAAGGCGATATCTCCGCGCAGCTCAATGACTACGCCGAACTCAAAAGATTGTGCGAACAGATTAAAAAAGATCGCAACCCCAGCGTAATTGTCTGGATTGGTACCTGTACCACCGAAATTATCAAAATGGACTTGGAAGGCTTGGCTCCCCGCTTGGAAGCTGAACTGGGAATTCCGATCGTCACTGCCCGCGCCAATGGGTTAGACTATGCCTTTACCCAAGGTGAAGATACTGTCCTCGCAGCAATGGCGGCGCGGTGTCCTGAGAAGGCTCCTGTGGCTCAGGAAGACAAAGATGAGCGCAACGCCATCTCCAAACTGATGAACTTCGGACGCAAGAAAGAAGATGTCACCATTTCCGACTCAGAATATAAAGATCATCCGCCGCTAGTATTATTCGGCTCATTACCAGATCCTGTCGTCACCAACCTGACACTTGAACTGAAAAAACAAGGAATTAAAGTATCTGGCTGGCTCCCCGCTAAACGCTTTACCGAGCTACCCGTACTCGAAGAAGGCTACTACGTCGTTGGCGTGAATCCCTTCCTCAGTCGCACCGCCACCACACTGATGCGCCGTCGTAAGTGTAAACTAATTGGCGCACCATTCCCGATCGGGCCTGACGGAACCCGCGCCTGGATTGAGAAAATCTGTTCGGTATTTAATATCGAACCCCAAGGCTTAGACGAGCGCGAAGCCCAAATCTGGGAAGGCGTGGAAGAATACGTCAAACTGATTCGCGGCAAATCCGTCTTCTTCATGGGCGACAATCTCCTAGAAGTTTCGATGGCGCGGTTCCTGATTCGCTGTGGGATGACAGTTCAAGAAATCGGCATTCCCTACATGGACAAACGCTACCAAGCAGCCGAACTCGCCCTCCTCGAAAAAACCTGTCGGGAAATGAATTCGCCACTACCAACAATCATGGAGAAACCCGACAACTATAATCAGTTACAACGGATTTACGCCCAGAAACCCGATTTAGTCATCACCGGAATGGCTCATGCGAATCCGCTCGAAGCACGGGGAATCACAACGAAATGGTCGGTAGAGTTTACGTTCGCGCAAATGCACGGTTTCACTAATTCTCGCGATATTTTGGAATTGGTAACTCGTCCCCTCCGCCGGAATGAGAATCTCAAGGATCTCGGCTGGGAGAAATTAGTCAGAGATGAAGCTGTAGTCTAAATTAGCTGACAGTTAAGAATTTAAACCGAGTCTATAATTAGGCTCGGTTTTTTAGTAATTATTCTGTATTTTGAAAACTTATTATTGATTAATTTTAAACATATTTGGGAATACTAATAGTGTCTATCAGCTATAAATTTTTTTCTCATATATTAAAACAACAAAATAATGGGATATTATGATAAAAAATTGGGATATATATTGCCAGGGACATCAAATTAGAACTAAAGCTATCATGAAAGGGAGGAGTCAGATAATTTATGAATTACAAGTCGATGGAGTAGCCCTCAAACATGCAAAAGTTACTGATGGATATTGGCCAACTATCCATGCTAACTACTACTTCTCTAACATAGAAAAAGAAATAGAAGTAAGATTTGCCACGAAAATTGGGACTATTCTAGATCTAGGCTGTCAAATATTTATTGATGGAGAATATATTGGCATTGATAGACATACAGAATATCCTACACTACAAGAAGCTTCTAAGAAGATCGAAAAAGGTTTTCTTAGTTACTTTTTCTTAGTTGGCTTACTTCGGTATGGATTTATATTTAGTATACCCTTTGTAATTCAGTTTATTCAATCGCAAAACATGAAATAAGCTACAAGCTTGCCTTTATCACAAATATATTTAGTGGGTGGATGCTTGGCATTTTTAGGTGTCTTTGCTATGTCTTGTCTTTCATGGCATCAAACTAAATTGACAATGAAAAATCTGCAAAGGTTTGAGCAAAAGTGGCGTTGATTTTTGTATAAAGTAAATTTCTGATATGAATTGGTGAATATGTCTAATTTAATTTACCCACCATCTCAAACACTTGTAATTACTCGATCGACCATTAAATATAGGATCTGTAGGTGCGGGTTTATGCAAATAATTATCGCTAAATTCGATCGATCTCAAACGAACCCGCCCATCTTCACTAGGATCGATCGACTGTTGACTTTATTCCAAAATGGAATATTATAGTCATATGGAATGGATAATTATTTTTCATCCAGCCTTTAGAGATTGGCTCTACGAGCAATCAGAAGATGTGCAAGACTCAATCTTGGCAGGACTGGGATTGTTAAAACAAGAAGGCCCATTACTGAGAAGACCTTATGTCGATACACTCCAGGGTAGCCAGTATCCAAATCTCAAAGAGCTGCGAGTTCAACATTCAGGGGAACCTTGGCGAATCTTATTTGCCTTCGATCCGATCCGTCAAGCCATAGTTTTAGTCGGTGGAAATAAAACGGGCGATAAACGATGGTACAAGAAGAATATTCCCATCGCCGAACAAAGATATACTAAACATCTTGAAACTTTAGAGGATCTGAACTAATGATTACTTTTGATTCGGAAATGCAGAAATTACCGCCCGAACGGAGAGCTAGAATCGAAGCAAAAACTCAAGAACTATTAAAACAATCTAATATGATTCGGCTGCTGAGAGAAGAATTAGGCTGGTCGCAATCCGATTTAGCCGAGCGTCTAGGAGTTCAACAATCGGCGGTGTCGAAATTAGAAAACGATCCTGAAAGTATCACCTTAGGTAAGCTGGCTAATGTTGTGACAGCCCTTGGTGGAGAATGGAAAATAGTCTTAAAGTTTCCAACTACTGAAGAAATTGAATTGTCCAGTAGCGACGATCTATCCAATGTTTAATATTGACTATTAAATATAGAATCTGTGTAATTGTCGCTAAATTCGATCTCAACCGAACTCGCCCAGCTCCACTAGAATCGATCGTGATAATTTGGGATAATGATGTTCGATCGCTAGTGGGTGAATTGTGAGTAGATGTTCGATCGATATTGTAAAATACACACAGAACATCATAGATCGGAACTGCTCTTGGCAACCTTACCTCCAAACACGGCTGCTAGTATCGCGATTATTAAAGCTCAATGTCTATCGATGGTCAACCTTGCTACTAAAACTGAATGGCAGCTATTTACAAGGTTTGGCGAAGTAGAAGAAACATTAGTAGTCATCACTGAACTCAAAACCGTTGCTCAAGAAGCGAGCGATGCCTTCTCTCGATTCAGTAGTTTACAATTGAAAGTAGCCACCGCTCAACCAGAAATATCTGCTGCCTTAGCCAAACTGGTACTGGATTCCAAAGAACGGATCGAAACCAGAATTCCAGCTTGGGAGCGTAGCATCGAAGAAATCCTTTCAACTTGGAGACTTCCTTAAATGAATAGCCCACAAATACCAGATCTTGCTACTCGCGAAAGATCGATCGCAAATCTCCGTCAAACTCGTAGAGAAATTGCTGAATTTAATAGAGAACTAGCAGAAATAGAAGCTCAACTCGATCGAGAATTATATGCTCAAAAATTAGCACGGATTGGGAAAATTGCTCCAATAACGTAGGATCGATTAAAACAATAATATTTTTAACCATCGACTTCTCGATTGATAATTGCTTCTCCACCGATTTTTGAAGCAACCCAGCTTAAAAAGCCCACCACACTAATGGCGAGAATAGTTGCTGCTGCTGCATAAATATAGAGTGCAGGCAAAGATTCCCCTTCTGGGAGGAATTTCTTAAATGTTGCCTTAATCGCATCATTCCAGGCGAGTGCTGATACAAAACCCAATGATGCAGATGCTAGCGTAATCATGGTTTGTAATAGGGAACGGATTGTGACGAGAGATTGCATCCGTAAGTCGGTACGTCTAGCCATGTGATTCATAAGAAACTCTAACTTATTATTTTAGCCGATGTTGGATCGCCCACTATAATAATTCAACCTTTAGATAGAGAGTAAATCGATCGCCAACTGCTAGAAATAGATGATAAATATCATTATTGCTAGCTGTATGAGTTTGAAGAGAATCTGGAGACTAATTAAAGAAACAATCGATGAATGGCAGCGCGATCGAGTAGACCAAATGGCCGCTGCACTGGCATACTATACATTATTCTCGATCGCACCTTTACTTGTTATTGCCGTAGCTGTCGCTGGGGCTGTATTTGGGGAAGAAGCAGCCAGAGGTGAAATTGTCGCCCAAATCCAAGGATTGTTGGGTAAAGCAGGCGCAGAGGTGGTGCAGACGGCGTTAGCCAATACCCAAAATCCCCAAGCAGGGAATGGCATTGTTGCTTCGATAATTAGCACGCTGGCTTTATTATTTGGAGCTTCTGGAGTGTTTATTCAGCTTCAAGATTCTTTAAATACGGTGTGGAATGTGGAGCCATCGCCACAAGCTGGAGTTAAAGCAGTGGTTCGCAAACGAATCTTTTCGTTTGCAATGGTAATTACCATCGGTTTTATTTTGATGGTTTCGTTAGTAGTTAGCGCACTTTTAGCTGGAATTAGTACATTTACTAATCAACTATTTCCTGCGTTAGAAATTTTCTGGAAAGTTTTCAATGTGGGGGTTTCATTGGGTGTATTTACATTATTATTTGCCCTGATTTATAAGTATCTTCCCGATATTAACATTGCCTGGAAAGATGTCTTAGTTGGCGCGCTGTTTACCTCAATTTTATTTAGTATCGGTAAGGAACTGCTCGGCTTGTACTTGGGTAATGGTAGTTTTGGTTCGACTTATGGTGCCGCCGGATCGGTGGTGACTGTGTTAGCGTGGATTTACTATTCAGTCCAAATTATGTTATTCGGGGCAGAGTTTACACAAGTATACACTCGCAAATATGGTTCTCATCGATCGTCAATGCGGTGATTTGCGCTCGATGAGACTGGTTGAGGCTCGATTGGTGTGGTGGGCAATAGCGGCTGTTAGATTAACGATCGCGATATTTTCCCCCAATTGGGGAATACTTGACGTAGCATTAAAACAGTAGCTCCAGATCGGTCTCATTCAGTTGAGCGAAATTAACATAGCAGCAAAGGAATATTAAATTATGGCAGTATCATTAGCCAAAGGACAACGCGTATCTTTAGATAAAATCGCGCCAGGATTGACAGAAATCTTCGTGGGGTTGGGTTGGGATGTTAAAGCAGTCGATACGGGTGTAGATTTCGATCTCGACGCTTCGGTATTCTTAATCGGTAGTAACGAAAAATTAATTTCTGACAAGCATTTCATTTTCTATAATAATCTTACCAGTCCAGATGCGGCAAAATCGATCGAGCATACTGGCGATAATCTTACAGGTGCTGGATCTGGCGACGATGAGGTAATTAAGGTTAAGTTACAGCAAGTTCCTCCCGAAATTGAGAAAGTTGTGGTGACGGTAACGATTCATGATGCTCAAGAACGCAAGCAAAATTTCGGTCAAGTGCAGAATGCGTTCGTGCGAATTGTCAATCTTCAAAACGAGCAAGAAGTCGTGCGTTATGACTTAGTAGAAGACTACTCGACGGAAACTGCACTAATTATGGCAGAACTCTATCGTAAAGATGGCGAATGGCGACTGAATGCTGTCGGTGCTGGTTATCAAGGTGGTTTGCAAGCGTTACTCGATCGCTATCAACCTGCATAACAATTATAGAGCCAATAGGAGGGATCGATTATGGCAATTAGTTTGCAAAAAGGACAGCGAATTTCTTTATCAAAAGAAGCTCCAGGATTGACTAAAATTATCTGCGGTTTGGGTTGGGATGTAGTCAAACCTGCTGGCGGTGGATTTTTTAGTAATTTTGGGAATAAAGCAGGTGAGGAGTACGATTTAGATGCTTCGGTAATTTGTCTGGATGAAGCTGGTAAATTTACCGATAATCAAAATATTATTTACTTTGGCAATCTCAGTCATCCTTCTGGTTCGATTATCCATCAAGGTGATAATCGGACTGGTGCGGGTGATGGTGATGATGAAGTAATTATTGTCGATTTATCGAAGATTCCCAATACGATTAGCAAGCTAGTATTTGTTGTCAATATCTACGATTGTCAAGCTCGCAAGCAAGATTTCAGTAAAATTGAAAATGCTTTTGTGCGGTTGGTAAATGTAGCTGACAATAAAGAATTAGCTCGTTTTAATCTTTCCGGTCAAGATTATCAAGGTATGACTGGCATGGTGTTAGCCGAGGTTTATCGTCATAATGACGAGTGGAAAATGGCAGCAATCGGTAATGGTACTAATGTCAATGGTATCGGTGAATTAGTTAAATCTTATATCTAATTTTAATGTAATTAAAATGGCTCAATACACCTAAAATGTTGAGCCATTTTTGTCAATTCATGTCATGTAACTATTCACCCTACTATGTTATGTACACAAATCTAGTAGACTTCGTTTTGAGATCTGAATCCCCCAACTCCCTTGAAAAGGGGGCTTTAGCGGCGGTTTTATTCGGGGGTTCCCCCCGAATAAAAAACCGACAAGACAGGGGGATTCGCACCAATTCTGCTTGTTTCAAGAGACGTGTATACACATCCTATCCCCTAAATGTACCAAAGACTCAATCTCAATAGAAAGATCGATAAAAATCGCTTGCCAATTTGGGAGCGGATCGATCTTACTCGTCCTGTTAAATTAAAATGTTTGAGTTGTCGGTTGCGAATCGAACCTAATTGGCGAATTTGTCCGCAATGCGGTACTATTTTAAGTGAAGGAAAACCCAAGCAAGCTCATTGTATTTGGGTAAATGCTTGTTGGGAAGATACCGACACCCAAACAGATTCGATGCTGTTAGAAATACTTAAAGATGTGTTTGCAAAAGTCTTTAGTGCCTTTAGAAGTATTAATGTTTTTCTAACTTCAGATCCTCCAGATCCGCAACAGTGGGGAGATAGATTTACACATATCGGTTTGATTCTCGATCGCGAACCTGTCGATTATTTAGGTATTGCTAGTTTTTGTCCGGGTGGAGTTACAGATCGAGCGATCGTCAGATTAGACCAAATTCTTAATACTGCCGATCGCGCGCAATTATCAGCCAATCAATTATCCAATTTAATTGCTAATACAATCGTCCATGAAATCGCGCATACATTAGGCTTAGATCATTCAGAATTACCCGCAGATGTGATGAATGACGGACTGGATCATCGCATTCATAGCTTAATGCCGCCGTCATTTCATGCCGAACAAATTACCCAAATGAATTATGCTATTCACCAGCATCAGGTAGCTTTACAGGCGTATCTTTCCGCTGAGAAAAACCCCAAGCAAAAATAGCTCCGATCGTAATAACTACCAATGCTTCAGGAATCTCTAAATCGGGGAATGCGGCTTTGACTAATAGCTTGATCCCAACCAAACCCACAGTAATATAACCCGCATCTTCTAGATGAGTATATTCATCCAACCACTTGATGAATAGTCCCGCCATAAATCTCAGGATAATAATTCCGATCGTCGCGCCACTAATCACCAACCAAGTATCGGTAGAAACCGCAATCGCTGTCGCTACGCTATCTAACGAAAAAGCTAAATCGGTAATTGCAATCGTGGGAATTGCTTGCCAAACACTAGTGAATTTTGGGCCGTGATGTTCGCCATCTTCTCCCTTGCTAGATGTAAAATATTGAAATACCAGCCACAATAAATATGCTGCACCTAAAACTTGAAATTGCCAATAACGCACTACCCAGGTAGCTGCTAAAATTAACGTCATGCGGAGGATATAAGCGAGAATTAAGCCGATATTTAATGCCTGACGGCGTAATTTATCATCGGCTAATCCTTGAGAAATAGATGCCAGCGCGACGGCATTATCAGCCGATAAGACGGCTTCTAAGGCAACTAATACTAAAAGTAGCATTGGTGTTGAACCACCAACTTCTAATGGAGCATCGAGCAATTTGTCAATCATTAGATTGTTAAATAAGTTGACACTTGACTGGTTAAATTAGACTATTTAACTAGTTCTTTATTTATAATACCCACATGGTGCCTATAAATTCGGCAGTACCAATTCTGCATAATAACTGCCATCACTCGATTTAGAGCGATATCATTACAATTATTACAGAAATTCAATCGATCGTCGATAAATTCCCCGCCAGCCGCTCGCTCATTTCAAAAGTTTGAGTTAATTAAAATGAACATTCGATCGACCGGGCGATTAGATTGTTAAACTTTGTCTGGCGGTACGCCGCGTAAAAGCATTCCAAACGTCTAGTTCTGCCGCCGAGCGTCCTAATAATGTCGCTCTGAGCGCGTCGCTGAGTCCCTGCACGCGGCTAAAGTCTGCGCCAGCAATACTATTGACATGTTCCATTTCTACGCCACTCAAATCGGCTGCGCGCAAATCGACACCTTGTAAATCTACGCCATTCAATCGCGCATTGCGTAATGAAGCACCAGTCAGATATGCCATCTGGAGTGTCGCACCGCTCAACCGCGCATTTTGCAGATTGGCTCCTGTCAAATCGGCACCACTGAGATAACTTCCCAGTAAATTTGCACCACTGAGATCGGCATTGCGTAAATTGGCGGTATTTAAGTAAGCACCATTGAGAATCGCACCAGGGCCGATCGCGCCGGAAGATTTATAGGCAAATCCTTCGCTCCAAATGGTACGATCGTCGTATTTGGCGACTTGTAATTTCGCACCAGTTAAGTTTGCCCCAGTCAAATTGGTATTGTAGAGCTGCGATCGATTCAGATAGGCTTTTTCTAAATTAGCATCGCTCAAGTTGGCATCGCTTAAATCGACTCCTCGCAAGTCGGCTCCGCTTAAATCGGCTCCGCTGAGATTAGCTCCCCGAAAGTTTGCCCCGATCGCATTTAATCGGCTCAGGTTAGCACCTGGTAAATCGATGCTGCTAAAATTAAGTCGATACAGATCTAGCTGGGAAATCGATCCTCCCGCCTGAATAGTTGCTAAAATTTCGGAGCTGGCGATCGCAGAATCGTTCAAGGTTGCTTTTGGTAACTCATTATTTATAAACTTTATAGTGGAAAGGTCAGTTTAGGCAATCGATCGGTACAAAAATCGATAATAGACATTGCTCAAATCTACTTTTCTTACACCCGGCTTCCCCTAAGACTATCCACTTATCTACTAACTCCCCCCATGTCTCTAATTCCCCCCATGAATATGATGGACTTCTTTCGCAAAAGCGCGGGAACTTGGCTTACCCTCCGTGCGGTTCATCATTTCGATTTGGTAGCGGATGAGTCGGGAGAATCAAACTTAATCGTGCGCGTTATCGAACCCACAGATCCTAAAGTTGCGACAATTTGCGAGCAACAATCGATCGATCCCGCGCGTGCTATGGGTGGAGGACTATTTATGTGGCAAGCCAATCTCGATGAAGAACCGCCAAATGCCGATTATGGAGCGGTACTAATCGATGTCCCCGACGATGAGAGCAAATTATCTGGTAAACTAATTCGCGATCGCGGTTATGTCGAAAAAATTCCGGTAATTTCGCGGTATTGGTTTGGTCGAGATGGGATTTTGACGATCGAGACAGAATACGATAACAATCAAGGACAAGAGCGATGCTGGTTTATTACCGACGATTTTCGGGTGCGAGTCAGTAGTGTCAGAATGATGAATGGGGTGAATTTGACAACCTACTGCTCGGAACGACGATGCATCGAAGATAACACTCTAGATGCCATGATCGATCGTAATTTAGCTAGGGTTTAGGTTTTAGGCTTTGGAACTGCGTTCCTTAGTTTCTCCTCCCACACTTCCCACACTTCCCACACTCCTCACTCCCCTCTCCCATTACTTCCTCAATTTCGCGAGCAAATCGGTAACTGGCATATTCAACCAACTTTGCTTGTTGTGCTTATTGAATTTTCGTAAGAAAGCACCATAAGTTCTCAGTTTAACTAGTGAATTCTGGTTGATATCGCGCTTGCGTTCTTGCTTTTTACGATTGCTGAAAAATTCTCGGTCTTGTCCGATGATTAATAATCCATTAATAGTATCGGGATCGACTTCATCAATGAGATGATTTTCTACTAAAATTTGTGCTAAATTATTAGTACAATAATGCAACTTATCGAAAGCTAACTTGGCTACTGGTGTGAGCTGTAGCTCGTCGTCCCAAGTTTGTTCCAAAGAACCAGAACAGATAATGACATGCCAACTAATGCCTTTACGATAATTAAAACAACCGCAGATATAATCGGGACGGTTATCTTCGTTGGTAATTATGTTATTCGACAGAAAATAAATTTCGTCGTAGTCGATATAGGCATTAAATAAATAAGCGCACAACGAAATGTTGCGATGTAACAGCGATTGAATTTCACTAATTTTACTATTGCTACTAATTGTCGCGACCAATTTAGCAATCTCTTGTTGCTCTACGCGATTGGGATCTACTTGAAATGGTTGCAGGTGCTGTAATGACATAATTAATCGATCTCGATAGCGGCTCGGCTACGCTAACGCTCTGTTATCCTGAGTATACCCAGCCGTCGCTCGGTTATGAAGATGTCATTAAAAACAGTCGTATCGAAACGGGGACGATCGGTAATTACAACTATAATTAGTGAGCAAGCTAGCTATCAATGGGATCGAGATTCAGTGCGTCGATCGATCTGAAAATTAGTCGAATGGTCTTAATATATACTTTATTGTAGGGAGCTACCAGATATGATTATTGACGAGACAATGCAAAACGCGATCGCGGGCGGATTGGCGATCCTGATTTCAATCGGGGCGATGCTGATGATGTTTAGTAATGTCTGGACTACTAAAAAATAGTAAGTTTCTACGCTGCGGAATTTGATATTTGGAGCTAGAGTGCCAAGAGCTAGTTATTTTGCTCTCGATCGGCTACTTCTACAGACTTAGCGGTAACATAGTCCTGACGATAGTTATGGCGTTGGTGTAAGCTCTCAGCTTGCGGATCGTGGGATCTAGATTCTTGACTTGGGGAAATAGTACCGATCGCTTCGAGGTCGCGCAGGATATAATTGAGCTGGTTGGCGATCGAACCAATTGAGATAGGCGATTGGCTCTCAGGTTGGCGACTGGCTTGTAAGAAATGCAGTCGCATCTGCCATGCAGAGTAATTGGGATGCTTGTTGAGATATTCTAGTACGGCTTGACGGCTAATCATCTTCATTACTCGTTTCGGTTACTACTATTGTCTCGCGATCGTCAACGATTGTGTAGGGATCTTAACATTTTTGTCGCTATTCTAATAATTTAACCGATAACCGACACCGCGTACAGTCTCGATCGGATCGGGATCGCCGAGCTTTTTCCGTAG
This sequence comes from Chamaesiphon sp. VAR_48_metabat_403, assembly GCF_031422475.1. Classification (NCBI taxonomy): domain Bacteria; kingdom Bacillati; phylum Cyanobacteriota; class Cyanophyceae; order Gomontiellales; family Chamaesiphonaceae; genus Chamaesiphon; species Chamaesiphon sp. VAR_48_metabat_403. The sequence continues at coordinate 9,807 of NZ_JANPLS010000100.1, read as the reverse complement.
TGCCAAAACGTGACTATCGACCGTGCGGGGATTATCGATATCGATATCCCAGGCACGTTTTAGCAATTCATTGCGATGTACCGATCGACCATTTGCTTGCGCGAGGACGATCAGTAAGCTAAACTCCTGGGGGCTGAGGTCGATTCTCATTTGTGGCGATGGCTGGTGCTGACTCGGTGCATTTTGCTCCAAGCGAGAATGGCGCGCATCTGCGGCGAGTAATTCCGCACGGTTGCGGTACACGCACCGTCGCACTAAATCGATGTGTAAATCTCCACACGTCATATCCATCGGGACGATCTTTGCAATGCGGTTACGGCGCAGTAGAGCTGCCACTCGTGCTAAAAATTCTGGCATCCCAAATGGCTTTTTAAGGTAGTCATCCACACCTGTCTGAAGCGCGGTGACTAAATCGATTTCGCGAATGCGCGCCGATATCATTAAAATTAGCGAACTCCCTTGCGGGTACAGCCACTGACAAAATTCGATTCCTTCACCATCGGGAAAATCTGAATCGACAATTGCCAGGGTTGGTAATTGTCGAGCGCAATACTGGTAAGCTCGATCGAGCGTGGAAATTTGTTGCACCTGATATCCGGCTTGTTGTAGATGCCAAGCGAGGAGAGAGCGCAAGTTTTGATTGCCTTCGATAATATAAATCTGCACGATCTGGCGAGATATAGTTGCCAACCTGAGGAACAATCGCTAATGCCTCAGCGATCTTAATTGTAAGCCGATCGACACTACAAATTTAGATCTAGCCAAAATCTGTAGCAATCCCTAATTGCAAGTAGCGATCTCACGCACAGCAGCAATCGGCAATTCACAGTAAGTTAGATTTATGCTCAGTCGAACGATTTTGATATATCCTATTTAGTATGTCGAGGGATTTAGCCATGCTGCAATCTATAGAAACGATCGGGCACTACCAAAAAATTACTGATGCCTTAGTCGAAATGTGGCATCGAGGTTATCGCTTCGATGACTTGCGTTTGTATCTTGATGGGTATATATCGGCATTGCGGAATACCAGTGCGTTAGAAGCTTATCAAATCAATCGACTTGAGGAGGAAACGATGCGGTACGTATCCGATCCTTCCAACTTTGAACGTGTCGAACTTCAGAGGGAGCTAGATTATTACTAAATTATCTAGAAACTCTCGAAATTCGATCGATAGTTATCGACCGATTTTACGATTAGTCGATAACTGTTAGCCTTTAGACTACTATTTTACTAACTTGCCAATGCTACTTCAACCAGTTGTTGGAGTTCGCCTTTTTGGTAAAGTTCGGTCATTACATCAGATCCGCCGACGAATTCACCGCTGATATATACTTGGGGAATTGTCGGCCAGTTAGAATATTCTTTGATACCCTGACGAATTTCTGGATCTGCTAATACGTCTAATGTCTCGTAAGGTACGCCAAGTATATTCAGAATTTGTACCACTTGGTTAGAAAATCCACATTGGGGCATTAATTTATTGCCCTTCATGAACACCATGATTTTGTGATCTGCTAGGAGCTTGTCGATTTTTTCAGTTGTAGGTGTCGTCATAAGAAGATATTTAAGATCGTAGTGAATATATTCGAGCTTGAAATCGATCGAGATTATCGCTTAATAGTGCCTAACCGCGATGAGCTATTAGTTTTCAGCTTGCCATGTCGCTGGCGTGTAAGTTTTCAGTGCCAAAGCATGAATCGCGCCACTCGCCATTTCAGCGCGGACGGTACTGTATACTAACTGGTGTTGTTGGATGAGAGATTTACCTTCAAATTGGGCAGAAACTACCACAGCTTGATAATGATCGCCGCCACCTGTCAAATCGGTAATTTGGACGATCGCTTCTGGAATACCTGCTTCGATCGAGGCTTTAACTTGACTGGGAGTAATTGCGCTCATGCTAAAAATCAATCTTCTAGTTGCTGGGAGATATTTTGATTATAACTGGAGAGTCCAACACTAATCTAGCTTAGCCAGCCAGCAGATCTGTGAGTTTGACCCAGCGAAATTGACGATCGCCACCTAATTCAACCACAATTTTGACGCGCGGATCGAGCGTCGGAAATTGGGAGAGATAAGTTAATTCTTGACTCGATAGCACCTGTCCGTCTACCAACCATAATACCAAGCCTTTAGCCGTAGCTGGCAGTGTCGCCAGTCGGGTTTCTAGCATGGGTGGGATGAAATAGGTCCGAATTTCTTTTTTGCCGACGTGAGCGGGACGCACGCCATGTACCTCTGTCAGATACGCGCCCAAATCACCCAATCCTCTAGCGGAAAGAGTCATACTTTCATAGCCAGTCGCCCGCAATCGGCGTAAATAGCGACCTTCATAGCCGCCCTCTAGAGGGGCATAGACCCCCACTGCTCCAGATTGTTCTAGATCGCGGATAAATGGCTTGCCAGTCGTAAGTAGGGGCATTTCGACATCCTTAGTTGACAGATTAGTATAGTTGAGTTGCTGGCGAAACCACCGATCGGTAATGCGATCGGTGTAGTCAAACAGCACACTGCGATCTCTCAGGATAGATCGGGTGCGAGGATTGGTAACTTTTGCCCCCCTATTATGCCACAAATCCAGATCTAGTCACGATCGATCTCAATTTTCTTACTCCTTAATCCTTAATCCTTCATCCCTGCTCCCCGCTTCCCGCTCCATCGTAACTTTACTTACGCCCAAAATTACTAGTCGAGAATATTAATCCCATCGTAAACCAGCGCGATGAGTTCGCCGCGATCGTTAAACTCGATTGCCGATGGTTTGGGCGTTAGGATCGTAATATTTTCAAATGCCCAACAACAACCACAAGAACGTGCTAAATCGACGAGGAGTTGAATCTGAGGAATATCGATGCCAATTTGATGAAAGTAATCAAAATAACTTAAATAAGCAATCCGATAATCTTGAATGGTAGCGGGTAACAATGTGGGATCGAGCTGGGGATAACTTTTCTGAATCTCATAGATTAAGATCTGATTTAAAAAATCTCCCAGTAAATCGAATGCCATTTTTTGCTGTTCGCCCACCACTTGCGAACGCGGGTTGGCATAAGCCTTAACAACATGAATAAACTCTGGGGCAATTTGCTGCTCGATTTGCCGATCGCAACTGTCGGAAATTTGGTGTAAGATTTTACTGCCGACATCTACTAAGTCTGGTCGGTCGATTAAAATTTTCATGGCGGTGAGCGGGTTCTCAGTCCATAAAATTCGCGCTCGATCTATCCCAGCGTATAGATAGCACGCATTAATCGCATTTTCGGCTTGCTCGCGATCGGTCGTTCGATCGTTGAGAATTTTTTCCCACTTCGCCCTACTTTGAGGAATAAAGTCTACTTCTAATTTAGCTAGTTTTCGACGATCCATTAAGACTTTTGATAAATGTTGGGCTAATGATTCAACCGGGGGAGATTTGATTGCCATATTAATATGATAATGTTGGTGACGACCTATACATAACTCTAAAAATAATCGATCGTAAATAATCGACGATCGATTACAGGCAAGTTACCCATAATGTGACTTAACTCTGCTGTCAAGTAAAATCCTGTCAACTTAATACTTAGATCGGCTCTGAAAATATCGATCGATAGACCGACAAACTCATTCTTGAATTTTAGCTAGAGATTCAGTCGATCGGCATGACTGATTTGGCGGATTGTAGTTAGCTTTAACACCTAAAATGACGCTCTTTAATTGCCAGAAACAGCTATTACGCCGCAAATTACTGACACAGCGACAAGCCTTATCGGTAAATAACTGGCAATCTTCGAGCGATCGCATTTGCGATCGACTGGCAAACTGTGTCGAATTTATTAACGCCCGCACAATTCTAGCTTATCAAAGCAATCGTCAAGAGCCAACACTCGATCGATTATTCACCCATACTACCAAGCAATGGGGACTACCTAGATGCATCGGTAAAGATCTGTACTGGCATCGCTGGCAGCCTCTACAACCTCTGGTAAATGGACATTATGGTATTCTAGAACCCGATCCGCAATTACCACAGCTTCCAGTCGAAAACATCGATCTGCTCTTGGTTCCAGCCGTAGCGATCGATCGGTGCGGCTATCGATTGGGCTATGGGGGCGGTTATTACGATCGATTGCGTACCGATCCGCACTGGCGCAAGATCCCCACGATCGGCATTGTCTTCGATTTTGCCTATGTAGATTCACTGCCGATCGATGCTTGGGATTTGCCATTAGATGCAGTGTGTACAGAAGGACAATTAACTTGGTTTAGTTAAATCTCACCGTTCGATCGACCCACTATTCCCCATTTCCTATCTTGAAGTAGATGAAACCTACAGCCACCCTGTTATTTTCTTGTCCCGATCGGCGCGGATTAGTTGCCAAAGTTGCTAACTTTATTTACAGCAATGGCGGTAATATCGTCCATGCCGACCATCATACCGATTTTAATGCAGGTTTATTTTTAACTCGGATCGAATGGCAGATCGAAGGATTTAATTTACCTCGCGAACTAATCGAGCCAGCTTTTAGTGCGATCGCCCAACCGTTAAATGGTACTTATCAAATTCGGTTTTCTGATGCCGTACCCAGGCTGGCAATCTGGATCAGCCGACAGAACCACTGTTTGTTAGATTTAATTTGGCGACAACAATCGCGAGAATTTTTAGCAGAGATTCCTTTAATTATTAGCAATCATCCCGACCTCGAACCGATCGCCAAGCAATTTGGCATCGATTATCACTATCTACCAATTACTGCTGATAATAAGCAATCACAGCAACAACGACAACTAGAATTGCTCCAGGAATATCGGATCGATTTGGTAATTCTAGCCAAATACATGCAAATTATTAGTCCGGAATTTATCGATCGATTCCCCAGTCATAATATTATCAATATCCACCATTCTTTTCTGCCCGCTTTTGTCGGTGCTAATCCCTATCATAAGGCTTACGAGCGGGGAGTAAAAATTATTGGTGCGACGGGTCATTATGTGACTTCCGAGCTAGATGCTGGGCCGATTATCGAGCAAGATGTCGTCAGAGTTACCCATCGCGATGATGTGGAAGATCTCATCCGCAAAGGGAAAGATCTCGAACGGATCGTCTTGGCGCGAGCGGTGCGCTATCATCTTCAAAATCGAGTGCTGGTATATGGGAATAAGACTGTGGTGTTTGATTAGATGAGAGTAAGGAGTAGCAGCGTTTGATATCTAATTGAGATTTAATCTTAATTAGATTAGCTAATAAAAATCGGATGATGAGTATCATCTCATCATCCGATTGACCGATCCTTAATTTTAGAGAGGAGAACACTAAATCCAATGGCTAGAAGGCGTAAATGAACCGTCAATCATCCGTTTCCGAACGATAGCTAAAATTCTAAGTAGTTGACTGCTGGCAATTGGTAAATTTAGGTAATGTAGACTACTATACATATATTGAGAATAGATGTCAATACATATTGAGAATAAATATCAACAATTTTGAGAATCGACCGCACAGCTCTGTTGAGGGTTTTGGTGGAGCTGGTATAGTGGGAGGTGGATCTGTGTTAAATACCTCCCACGCACTCTACACCTCAAATGACCATCTGGCAAGCAGATATCTCTAGTCGTCCCCAACAAAACGATCGCGGCGAAACCCTGTGGGAATTGACAATTTGTGCCGCAGATGGCGGCTGGGATCGCACGGCTATCTGTCCCCAAAAACAGGTAAATGCAGATTGGCTTGCCGATCGGCTAAAATTAGTAGCAACAGACGAGCTACCTCAAGTAATTCAAGTTTTTCGCCCGCAAAGCTTAGGATTAATTCGATCTGCTGGAGAAAAATTAGGCATTGAAGTTGTAGCGACGCGACGGACGATCGCCCTAAAAAAATTACTCAAGCAACAAGCTCACAGTTATGCTAACCCTAATTATCAACCACTGGCGATCGAGTCGCCCCCACCATTACCGATTCCCGATTATTTAATTGGAGATAAGTGGCAATTTGCGACGCTCACAGCCGGACAATTAGTAGCAGATTTTGCCGATCGACCGATGCCGATCGTCTCAATGCCAGACTACCTATTACCACCGCACTGGGGGTTAGGTGCGAAGGTAGCCATCCCTGGTGTAATTATTTATGGAGGGAGACAATCGATGCGATTGGCGCGGTGGATTGCCGATACGGAGCCTGTCAGCCTCAATTATTTAGGCGACGATCCGGGTGGTTTAGTTTTGGATGCAGGTTTAGCAGATCGGTGGGTGATGTTGACTTTTAATGACGCGGAAGTTTCTCAAGCCGCTAAACTTTACGAAGCACGGAAACGACTCGTGCATGGCTTACATTTTCTTCTAATAACTCCCGATGATTCGGGGATTACAAATAGTGGCATTTGGTTATTACAAGGTGGATAGGGAATAGTGAATAGTGAATAGTGGATAGAAATAAGTTCTGGTAATATTTTATTAGTTATTCCGTGATCGTGTAAGTTTTGAGTAAATAAGTATTCCTTCCTTACTTCTTACTTCTTACTCAATCGTTGGGAATCGGAATTAGTTCTAGCTGAGTTTCAGGAGTGAGTTTAGGTAAAGGTTTACCGATTTCTTGCAATCGATATGTTGGTGGGGTTGTTGGGTTTTTGATGAGTTCGGGACTGTTATAAATGAGAGTGGTTGAATTTTGTGCGGGTAGTTGACTGATATTGCCGAGCGATTTATTTAACGGTTCGATCGTTTGTGCTAATTTGGCTTGCTGTTCCAGTTGTTCGGCGGAAGAGACTAATTTACCCAAACCATTTACTAAGTTGCGAAGATTCGATCGAAACTCAGGACTCCCGGTGAGATCGTCTAGATCGGATGTGATTTTTTGAGTGTTTTGGAATGTGACTCGTGCGGAGTCTAATGTCTGTTGCAACATTGACAATGTTTTAGGATCGTTTAAATTATCGGTGATTTTTTTCAAATTGAGCGATGTTTGATTGGCATTACTTAAAACACCTTCTAAATCCTTCGCTAGCTTATCTGAATCGATTTTAGAAATTGTCGTATTCAATTTGACGATCGAGGGATTTATCGAATTAACTGTTTTGCGTAAATCGACACTCAGTTTGTCGAAATTATTGAGCGAAGATGCAAAAGTTTTCCGATTTTCGACCACTAAACTATTGACAGATGTAGCTAGCTTCTTATATTCGGCGGCTGTGGCTGTCAGTTCCGCAGCCGTCACGCTAAACTTATCGGCACTTTGCCCAATTTTCGTACTCGTGCGATCGAGTGATGTCGTTAAAATGTTTGCTTTAACAGATAAATTTGTCAATCCAGCTTCGACAGATTTAGGCAGACTAGAAAACTCAGTACTAACTTTATTCAGGTTTTTACTCAGTTTAGAAAAGTCTTCTGCCGCCGTGCCTGTCTTAATTAACGTGTTATTAAGATTTTTGAGTACCTCCGGATTGCTGTACAAATCGATCAGTTTAGTCGCGCGCTGCAATAATTCATTAAAACTCGCCCCAATCCGTCCGTCAACTTTCGCATTATTGCAAAGAATTACATTATTATCGCATTTACTCTCTAACGGTTTGGCGAGCGAACTAGTATTAATAGCAACACTGTTGCGCGGTGTAATTTCAATTACGGGTTCCCCGATCAATCCAGTTTGACTGACTTCTACCGCGACATCTTTGGGAATTGTCAAATTGGGATCGTCCATTTGCATGACCACCCCAACGCTATTAACCCCCGGTTCGATTTTGGTGATTTTACCAACCCGAATCCCCCGAAATCTGACTGCACCACCAGGTTGAATTCCGGGTGCTCGATCGAATTGCGCGATAATATTGTAAGTCTGAGTTCCTGGTGTTAATCCCTTCAGCCACATGAAAACCGCACCAAATACTCCCAATCCGGCGATGAGCATCAATCCAACCGAACCTTCCCGGACTGCGCGTGATTGCATTTTAATTTATTGCTCCTAAACTGAAAGTTATCTGGACGATGTGGCGATTCCGCAAGGCGGAGGCTACGCCAACGAACGATCGATTTGACGATCGTTCGATTATGCTAATTTCTCGATTTTTTTGGCATAGATGCTAAATTGGGTGCGATTCTCTTTCCCTTCTGCGGAGGCAGACGCTACGCGAACGGGACGCTCCGCAAACAGAGAGGCTCCGCCAACGAATTCGGTACGTATAAATTATCTATCCGCGCCGATCTCTATGTTACCGCGTTGCTATCGTAATTATTCTCGATCGAGACTAATTAATGATTCATGGTGAAAGGGAAAGTAGTAAACGGTCATTGAGATCGGTGTCTATTTCCCATCCTTTATCTACTATTCCCGATTCCCGATCCCCTGTCTTGAAAAGGTGCTTTACTTGCGGCTCGCCTTTGGACGGGTTCCCCGTCAAAAAAGGCGAGACAAGACAGGGGAAACCCCAAGAACGCACTTTTCGCTATCCCCTATTCCCTAACTTTCTTGATGCAATTTAACTGGTTGAGATCTTTGCTGAATTTAGGAAGGTGGCTGTGGAAAATGCTTGCGCTACCTGTGTTGGTTGGAGTATCGATCGGAATTTTAACAGGAACATCATCAGCAGTCTTGCTCGCAACCCTAGATTTAGCCACAGCATGGCGGGAATCGCATTTGTGGATTTTGTGGCTACTACCTTTGGGTGGATTACTCAGCGGGTTAATTTACCATTATTGGGGTAACAGTGTCGTCGCTGGCAATAATTTAATTCTCTGTGAAATTCACGATCCGCAGACCATAATTCCCTTGCAGATGGCTCCATTGGTATTATTAGGTACGACGATCGCGCATTTGTTTGGAGCTTCGGTAGGTAGGGAGGGAACGGCGGTACAGATGGGTGCGGCTCTGGCAGATAGGTTAACGCAAATCTATCGGTGTTCGGGCTTGGATCGGCGGATCGTGCTGATGGCGGGAATTAGCGGCGGATTTGCCTCGGTATTTGGCACCCCACTGGCGGGAATGGTATTTGGGTTAGAAGTATTAACTGTCGGGACGTTGCGCTACAAGGGATTGTTTCCCTGTGCGATCGCGGCAATTGTTGGCGATCGAGTTACGTTAGCATGGGGACTACACCACCAAGTTTATCAGATCCCGATCGTTCCTGAAATGACTCTCTGGGGGCTGTTGGTGTCGATTATTTCAGGGGGAATCTTTGGACTCACCGCGCGGCTATTTGTCACCCTAACGCATCAAATCGCGGCATATTTCCAGGCGAAGATTAGCTATCCGCCATTTCGTCCCTTTGTTGGGGGAATCTTAGTCGCGATCGCGGTGCGAGTGCTCAGTACGACTAAGTATATTGGCTTAGGAATTCCGACGATCGTGAGTGCTTTTAATACTCAACTACCCCCGTGGGATTTTGCCGCCAAAATTGCTTTCACTGCGCTCAGTCTGGGAGCCGGATTTAAAGGCGGCGAAGTCACGCCACTATTTTATATCGGTGCAACGTTGGGAAATGCACTCGCGCCGCTGACAATTTTACCCGCACCGCTACTAGCCGGGATGGGTTTTGTCGGTGTATTCGCTGGAGCCGCTAATACGCCGCTAGCCTCGACATTAATGGCGATCGAATTATTTGGCTCTCCGACTGCTAGCTATGCGGGAATTGCTTGTATTTGCAGCTATTTATGCTCTGGGAATGTGGGAATTTATCGCGCTCAACGGGTTGGCATGAGTAAGGATGCGAGCCTCGAACCACACACAGACAAGCCTGGAGATGATGCTTAGTCCTTTCCCCACCCCCCCCCACCCCATAAAAATCAACGGGGTTTACACAAAGAGGCGGGACATAGTGTTTAGATTTAAATACCCC
>NZ_JANPLS010000099.1:0-14339 GCF_031422475.1 Chamaesiphon sp. VAR_48_metabat_403 | reverse complement strand
AAATGACCGATTTTACCGCGATCGATCTGTTGGGTTTTAATGGCAGCACTTTCTAAATTGGCTAGGATCGATTTAGCTTCTTCTAGAAATGTCGTTCCAGCTTGGGTGAGTTGTTGAATGCGATTATTTTTCCGATCGAATAGCTTGACATCTAGCCTTTTTTCAAGCATCTGAATTTGCTGGCTTAGAGGTGGTTGTGCCATCTGCAATTTTTCAGCGGCGCGATTGATATTCAGTTCCTCCGCTACTGCAATGAAGTACCTCAAATGATAAAGTTCGATCGCACCGATAGCTTTAAGCGCGTCCATAAAGTTAGTAATATATTGTTTACATTGAGTATGACAGAGAAATTGGGTATTTATTTCTTGAGAAACCTCCGCTAGGATGTTGTCAACAGTATTACTTACTAGCGATCGCAGAGGTTGATTTATGCAAACGGGATCGATACGACGGGTGGCGATTGTGGGTGGTACGCATGGTAATGAGTTAACTGGCGTTTATCTAGTCGATAAGTTCGATCGATTTCCAGAGTTACTACAGCGGGATAGTTTTGAGTGTATGACTTTAATTGCCAATCATCAAGCAGTGACGGCAAATAGACGCTATATCGATCGAGATTTAAATCGGAGTTTCGATAATGGAGACTTAGTAAATCTAGAGTTGACTAGTTATGAAGAAAAGCGTGCTAAAGAAATTGCATCTCAATTAACTAATGTCGATCTTATCATCGATCTGCATAGTTCTACATCAAATATGGGGCTAACAATTTTACCCTCTAGTAGACATCCATTTAATTTACAATTGGCTACTTATTTAAGTCAACTGCATCCCGATGTACGCGTTTGTTATGTAGCTAACTCCAATGCTAGCGATCCCATGCTGCGATCTCTCGTGCCATTAGGTTGTACGATTGAGGTTGGCGCAGTGGCACAGGGAATTCTCAATGCCGATCTGTTTAAGAAAACCGAGATGTTGGTTTGCGCCTGTTTAGATTACATCGATGCAGTAAATCAAGGTAAATCGCTGCCAATTCCAGCTAATTTGACTGTATATCAGACGCTATTATCTGTCGATTATCCGCGTAATTCAGCCGGAGCATTACAGGCGATGATCCATCCCCAACTCCAGTTTCAAGATTATCAGCCGCTACATCCTGGCGATCCGATGTTTATGACATTTACTGGTGAGACGATTCCTTACGCTGGCGAAACTACGGTTTTTCCGATCTTTATTAATGAGGCTGCTTATTATGAGAAAGGCATTGCCATGACTTTAACCGATCGACAACAGTTGCAGGTGGAAAATATTTAAATTGCATCAAAGTCATAAAATTATAAAGTTGGCTCAATTCAAATTTAGGCGTTGCTGAATTTAAGTATGATCCGTAGATCTTGCCCTCACCCTGTCTTGGTGCGCTAAACCCAACAATCACAACAACCCCCTTAAAATGTTGGGTTTCATTCTTCAATGTTGGGTTTCATTCTTTAACCCAACCTACGGAAAAAAGATTCACTTTTTACTTCTTACTACTTACCCCATCTCCAATGAATCGCCAACAATTCCCAGCCTTAGCGAATAAAGCCTACTTTAACTATGGCGGACAAGGGCCGATGCCACAAGCCGCTCTAGACGCGATTGTAGCCACCTACACGCAGATTCAATCGCAAGGGCCATTCGGACTCAAAACTAGCGATTTGGTGGCGAGAGAGTCAAATTTGACCCGTCAGACGATCGCAGCAGAACTCGGTGTAACTAAAGACTCGATCGCTTTGACAGAAAATGTCACGGCTGGCTGTAATATTGCTTTATGGGGTCTAAATTGGCAACCTGGCGATCGCATCCTGTTATCTGACTGCGAACATCCGGGGGTAATTGCGAGTATTAACGAGATCTGTCGGCGGTTTCAAGTCACGGTCGATTTGTTTCCGCTGTTAGCGACGCTCAATACTGGCGATCCTGTCGCTGTCATTACCGCACAGCTCAAACCACAAACGCGATTAGTCGTCCTTAGTCACGTTTTATGGAATACTGGACAAGTATTACCGCTAGCAGAAATCGCAGCAGGAATCCGGCAATATCCGCAGGTAAATCGACCGATTCGGATTTTAGTAGATGCCGCTCAATCTGTTGGTTTATTACCGTTGAATTTAGCTAAATTGGGAATAGATTTCTACGCATTTACGGGACATAAATGGTGGTGTGGGCCAGAAGGAGTGGGCGGTTTATATATCCATCCCAATGCTTTGAGTAATTTAGATCCGACATTTATCGGTTGGCGCAGTCTCGATTACAGCAAACCAGATTTACCCATTATTAATGATGCTCGTCGTTATGAAGTTGCCACCTCTGCTTATCCCCTATATGCTGGATTGCGGGCGGCAATTGCCACTCATCAAGCTTGGGGAAGTGCGATCGAGCGGACTAGTAAGATTGTGAATTTAGCTACTTATTTATGGGAGAATTTACAACAAGTATCAAAGATTAAATGTCTGAGCGATACCGCGCCCCAGTCGGGATTAGTATCTTTTCAGGTAGTCACAGGACACCACGCTCGGTTAGTTAAAGATTTGGAAGATCGAAATTTTTATTTACGAACGATCGTCGATCCTGACTGCATTCGCGCTTGTACTCATTACTTTACATCCACAACGGAAATTGATGAATTAATTCAATGTTTGCGTAAGCTAATTAATTAAATATCGGAACCTCCCCTATGTCAGATCGGACGATTTATATTGCCATCACCAACCACGGTTTCGGACATGCAGCCAGAACGGCGGCGATCGCCGGAAAGCTACAAAAGCTGTTACCATCGGTAAAATTAATTCTGGTGACTACAGCTCCGCGATGGTTGTTGGAGTGCTATATCAATGGTGATTTTATCTACCGCCAGCGCGGGTTTGATGTTGGGGTGGTGCAAGCTGATAGTCTCAAAATGGATCTAGATGCGACACTAGTTAAATGGCAAAATATTATCGCTAGTAAAGACGAGATAATTGCTGAAGAGGTGGCGTTTTGTCAAGAGCAGGGCGTAAGTTTAGTATTTGGAGATCTCCCACCATTAGCCACTTTAATCGCTGAAAAATTAGGCGTTCCCTGCTGGATGTCGGGGAATTTTGGCTGGGATTTTATCTATCGAGATTGGGGCACAGAATTTCGGGCGATTGCCGATTGGATTGGCGACTGCTATCAGCAATGCGATCGATTATTTCGCGTTCCATTACATGAGTCGATGGATCGCTTTCCCGTAATTGAAGATGTCGGCTTGACTGGCGGCGATCCTAAATATCCGTTGGACAAAATCCGCGACAAGTTTAATTTAACCCAACCTAAAGAGCGCACGATTTTACTGACATTTGGCGGCTTGAGCCTCGATGCAATTCCCTATCACAATATCGATCGATTTTCCGATTATCAATTTATCACGCTCGATGCCCATGCTCCAGATTTACCGAACTTAGTTAAAGCTTTAGATCGCGCGTACCGTCCGGTCGATTTTATGCCATTGTGCGATCGAGTCGTCTCCAAACCAGGCTATTCTACATACGCAGAAGCATTAAAACTCCAAATCCCGATTGTTTCGCTTACCCGCTCTGGCTTCGCCGAATCCGAAATTATCCTCAATGGAATGCAAGATTATGGCTATCACCAAGTAATTAGTCCCAATCTGTTTTTCGCTGACAATTGGGATTTTCTCAATTTGCCATTACAACCGCCAAGATTGCAGGCGAAATTAGCCACCGATGGCAACCACGCGATCGCAACTGCCATTATTAATTACTTTGGTGCCCAGTAGATCGATAGTCGATCGCATCATCCGCACGATCTCAAATCTGCCAGCAATTATCATTTGAAAACTCTCGCACTATTTTATCGCTTCAATCTTGACGACAGAATGCGGATTTGGGCAGTTTTATTTTTAAAAACCAGCATCAGATCCGATCTCAATTTTCATAATGAGAATAGCTGCAAATCTTCACGATCGACCAACAAGTTAGGTAATCTTTGGTAAAATGTCGATCGGACTACTCCATCCCATCGCCGTTTCCCACCCATGCCCGATCTCATTACTACCTCAGCATCGATGCCGTCGGAAGTCGTCGAGTTGCAGGAAAAATTTACAACTAGCAACCCGAAAAATCAGTTACAGATGCTCCCGCAGATAATTGCATCGGGACTTCCTGGAATCGAAGTTCTCGTTGCATGGCTCCAACAACAGCGGGGAACTAAGCAAACAGTCGTGATGGGGGCGGTATATCAGGCATTGTATTCTAGCGAGTCAACCGCAGCGCAGGAATATCTCGATCGCGAATTACCAACCGGACTCATTCCCCTCGCATCGAGTTTGGGTGTAGACTATACCCAGCTTCAGCAATTACTAGCCAGACAAGAATTTGAAGCTGCCGATAAGCTCACTACCGAAAAGTTGTGCGAACTAGCTGGTGCCGCGGCAGTAAAACGCAAGTGGATCTATTTTACCGAAGTCACGCAGTTACCGACGATCGATCTCCACACAATCGATGCTTTATGGCTGCTACATTCTGAAGGTAAATTCGGTTTCTCCATCCAGCGCGAAATGTGGGTGGGGATGAATAAAAATTGGGATAAATTCTGGCCGAAAATTGGCTGGAAGGAGGGTAATAACTGGACGCGATACCCTGGCTCGTTTACATGGAATTTGACCGCTCCTAGAGGTCATTTGCCCCTATCCAATCAACTGCGAGGCGTTCGGGTTATTTCTTCGTTACTTTCCCATCCAGCTTGGGAAAAAGTGGATGTTTAAATTTGGTGTCGATCGAGATATCGCAATCCTAGATAGTTTTCTCATTTGCCAGCACTTAAATATAGATCGAATCAACCGCAGAGACGCAGATGGCGCAGAGAAAGCCAAAGAGAGCATAGTTTATCATTTAGGATTGTTAGATGAGATCGACATTTGAAAGCTCCTCTGCTAGACATTTATGGATAATATTACTTGAATAAAACAAATACATCCAAGTCAACCCATACAACATCATTACCCAAAATAGAAATATGATTAACTTGTCTGGAAATTTCAATTGCAGACAAATTGTAAATATTGCTAGTAAAGATGTCACCAGCAGGCTAGTATTGATATAACGAATGGATAATTGCATCGTGAGATCGAGCATAGTCCGATCTCGACTCATTGATGGCTCAATGGTAATTTGAGTTGTTAAAGGTACCATTTTTGCGCCATAAGGCCCATCCAAACAAGCAATATTGCCATCCCATCGTACCTTTAACTTATAATAAGGAGCGAACGGATTCCAGCGATTGCCGCGCACGATCCCTACCGTTGCAAGTTTCGCAAAAACATGGCAGACTGAATCGATAGATAATGGAATTAATAGACTCGATCGTTTGTAATAATGTTTTTGAATAGCCGAAATAATATTCATATAATTTAGATGGGGATCTTCTTTGGCTCCGTAAAATCTTTAGAGCTAGTAGATAGATATCTACAGATACTCTAAGTATTCCCCCTATTCCCTATCCCCTATCCCCTATTCCCTCAATTGATATAATCGCACGATCGTCATGCGAATAATGCATAATGTTTAACTTTTTTGTAGCGATCGAGACAAATAAAATTCGCAAATCTGCCTAGCCTAATATACACTCAGGATTATTGTAGCTATAGGCAGCATTGGCATGGCAAAACGGTTAGTCACGATCGGCAATGGGATGGTCGGTCATCGGTTCTTAGAGCAGATGGCAACAAAAAGTGCAGATTGGGAACTAATCTGCTTTTGTGAAGAGCCACGGGTAGCTTACGACCGAGTTAATCTCAGCGGTTATTTTGCAGGGAAGACAGCCGCAGATCTCTCCCTCGTGGAACCGAATTTTTATCAAGAAAATAGCATCGAGGTACATGTCGGCGATAAGGCAGTTAGTATCGATCGAGCCAATAAGACGGTAACTTCAGCTAAAGGAGTAAAGATCGATTACGATAAGCTCGTGCTGGCGACTGGTTCTTATCCCTTCGTACCGCCGATAAAAGGTAACGATTTACCCGGTACGTTCGTCTATCGGACGATTTGCGATTTAGAGGCGACGGAAGCTTATGCCAAAGATTGTAAAGTCGGTGTCGTCGTCGGTGGTGGCTTGCTCGGTTTAGAATGTGCCAATGCACTGCAAAACTTAGGACTCAAGACGCATGTAGTCGAGTTTATGCCCCGATTGATGCCCGTACAGGTGGATGATGCAGGCGGCGCGGTATTGCGTCAGAAGATTGAAGATTTAGGCATCGGCATTCATACAGGCAAATCGACGACGGAGATTGTCGCCGATGAAAATGGACGCGTCTGTAAAATGTTATTTGCCGATGGTACCGAATTAGAAACAGATATCATCGTTTTCTCGGCGGGGATTCGCCCTCAAGATGAGCTGGCGCGTCAGTGCGAGCTAAAAATTGGCGATCGGGGCGGCATCGCGATCGACGACAATTGTCAAACATCCGATCCCGATATTTATGCGATCGGTGAATGTGCTTTATATAATAACCAAATTTTCGGTTTAGTCGCACCGGGCTATCGGATGGCAGAAGTCGCCGCAGACAGGCTCTGTGGCAGCGAAGCTAATAATTTTACGGGCGCAGACATGTCCACCAAATTGAAGCTGTTGGGCATCGATGTAGCCAGCTTTGGAGATGCATTTGGCAAGACGACTGGCTCGAAAGTAATTGCGATCGACGATGCTGTCTCTGGTATATATAAAAAGTTGGTCGTCAATGAAGACGGTACTCGTTTATTAGGTGGAATTTTAGTCGGCGATGCCACCGTTTACGGTACATTGCTCCAACTGATGCAAAATCAGATGGCTCTTCCACCCCATCCCGAAGATCTGATTTTACCGCCTCGCAGTGGTGCGTCGATGGCAATGGGTGTAGACCAATTCCCCGATACCGCCCAAATTTGCTCTTGTAATAACGTCACCAAAGGCCAAATTTGCACCGCGATTCAAGAGCAGGAACTTCGCGATATCGGTAGCGTTAAATCCTGTACTAATGCCGGAACGGGTTGCGGCGGTTGCGTTCCATTAGTTACCGACTTACTCAAAGCCGAACTCAAAAAAGCTGGCATCGCCGTTAATAATAACCTGTGCGAACACTTTGCCTTCTCCCGTCAGGAATTATATAGCCTAGTGCGATCGCAAGATATCCACACCTTCCAACAACTCCTCGATCGACATGGTACCGGACGCGGCTGTGAAATTTGCAAACCAGCCGTCGGTTCGATTCTCGCTTCCGCCTGGAACGACCAAATTCTCGATGCACCTCATGTCGCCTTACAAGATACTAACGATGCCTTCCTCGCCAATATTCAACGCGATGGCACCTACTCAGTTATTCCCCGCATTCCTGGCGGTGAAATTACCCCCGAAAAATTAATCGTCCTCGGACAAGTCGCCAAAGATTTTGGACTCTACACCAAAATAACGGGCGCGCAACGCATCGATTTACTTGGCGCGCGGGTAGACCAACTGCCCCTAATTTGGCAGCGTCTGGTGGCTGCTGGCTTTGAATCCGGGCACGCCTACGGCAAAGCTCTCCGTACCGTTAAATCTTGCGTCGGGAGCACCTGGTGTCGATTTGGCGTACAAGATTCGGTTAGCCTCGCGATCGAGGTAGAATTACGCTATCGCGGACTCCGCGCCCCCCACAAATTCAAATCCGCAGTTTCTGGCTGTACCCGCGAATGCGCCGAAGCCCAAAGCAAAGATTTCGGCATTATCGCCACCGAAAAAGGTTGGAACCTCTACGTCTGCGGTAACGGCGGAATGAAACCCCAACACGCGCAACTGCTCGCTGCTGATTTAGATAAAGAAACCTTAATTCGCTATGTGGACAGGTTCCTGATGTTCTACATCCGCACAGCCAACCGTTTAGAACGCACGGCAACGTGGTTTAATAAACTCGAAGGCGGGATGGAATATCTGCAAAATGTGATTATTCATGATTCCCTCGGTATCGCTGAGGAACTCGAAGCAGAAATGAATCATCAAGTCGCCACCTACGCCTGCGAGTGGGATGTCACCCTCAAAGATCCCGTCAAACTCCAACGCTTCCAACACTTCGTCAACAGCAACGCACCCGATCCCAATATCGTTGTCGTCGAAGAACGCGGACAAAAACGCCCAGTCTACGAACATGAGCGACAATTACTGGCGATCGATCGTTAGATAATGATTCGGTACGCTTAAATCTTGGATCGAGATACTAGTAAATTTGTTTCGATTCAAGATTTCAGGTTAGTCAATCTAAAAATGATGAAACGTTATTTAGCACTAACGATCGGTTACATATTACTATTGCCAGCATTCACCGGAGTGGCTGCATCCCAGCCGCAACCAGACAGCTTTGCACGGTGGTGCGAACGGAAGCTAACTGTTTCAGCAGATACTAGGCACACGATCGAGACAATGCTAAAAGTAGCATATACTAACGATTGTCAATTAGCCGATCGTCAGCTTAGAAAGATCGAGGAACTTGCTCTCGGCAATCGCAAAATAGTTAATTTGCAGCCATTAGCCAGTCTTCCTAACTTGAAGCGGCTCTGGCTGAGGAATAATCAAATTGTCGATCTCCAACCACTCGCCAGTCTCACTGCCCTAACCGATCTTAACCTCAATGGCAATCGGATTGTCGATCTCAAGCCACTAGCTAGTCTCACTAACTTGACCTATCTCCATCTTACTGGTAACGAGATTGTCGATGTTAAACCATTAACTGGCTTGACTAAATTAACTTCACTATCGCTGATGTTTAATCGAGTTATCGATATTCAACCATTAGCTAAGTTAATTAATTTAACATATCTCCCCCTCGACAGTAATAAGATCGTGGATGTGAAACCACTGACTAGTTTGAACAAACTGATTTTTCTTTGGATCGGAGACAATCAAATCGTCGATGTAAAACCATTGGCTAGTTTGAATAACTTAAACTACCTGACGCTCGACAAAAATAAAATTGTCGATCTCGATCCGATCGCTAGCTTAACTAACTTAAATGGTCTATCTTTAAATGATAATCAAATTGTCAATGTGAAACCACTAGCTGGTCTAACTATTTTGAAAAGTCTTTCACTTGAAGGAAATCAGATTGTTGAGATCGAGCCGCTAGCTCGTTTAAATAAATTAGCTTATCTCTCACTTGCTAGAAATAAAATTATCAAGATCGAGCCACTATCCGGTCTCAATAATCTAAATAATCTTTTCCTTGACAATAATCAAATTACTGATGTCAGACCGCTATCTAGCTTAACGAAACTGACCGAACTCAATCTTAAAAGCAATCGACTTAGCATTAAAACTTGCCCGGTAGATTTAGAATATACCTGTGAGTTCTAAATATATTTAGCAAAAGTTGTCACCCTGAAAAAATCTAAACTCTTAATTTTTCAAATGTCGCAAACAGAATCAATTAACTCAACAACCCAACAGTGGACTACGATTTGTCCAGTAGAACGTATTTTACCAAACACAGGCGTTTGTGCATTAGTAAACGATCGCCAAATTGCTGTATTTAGAGTCGGTGAAGGTAATGATGTTTATGCGATCGATAATTACGATCCGTTTAGTAAAGCATACGTTTTATCGAGAGGTATTGTCGGAGATCGTAATGGTACTCCCAAAGTTGCCTCGCCAATTTACAAGCAAAACTTCAGTCTGTTAACAGGTGAATGTCTGGACGATTCAAGGATAAAAGTCGATACTTTTTCCGCTCGAATTGTTGATGGACAAGTTCAGGTTGGTGTTTGATAAATTGAGATAATTGCTGCTAGTCTTAGTTCGGCGGAAAATCGAGACACACCTGTAATCGTCAGGATTCAAAACAATCTAAAGTTTCGATCGAAACCGTCTTTAATTTTACTCTCCTTTGACTTCAGCCTTAGAAAAAGAAATATTGCTGACTTCGCCTGTGTCTTTAAGAATCTTCTGGGCGATAATTTCATTCGTCGGTGCCAGAATAGCAAAATGGTCGCTACCCTCGATTTCAGTAAAATGAATAGTGGGGTTTTCGAGGCTTTAGCCATTTCTCTCAGCGAATCGATATTGCCACTAGTACCCTCAAATACCCAAACAGGAGAGCGAATTGAAGATAGCCAATATCCTGGCGATCTCAATTCAACTTCCTGTCGATTTCCAATATTAAATGGTAAAAAACCAGAATCAGATCCATAACCAGAAACATCAGCAACCGGACCAAAAGAAAAGACACCCCGAAACCGATTGGAAGATTCAGCAACAAGTAAAACTAAAGTGCCTCCCGTGCTATGTCCGCCCAAATAAATTCGTTTTGGATCGACATAATCTTGTTTTTCCAGATATTTTACGGCGGCTAATATATCATCAACCTCGCCGAGAAAACCTTCTTTAATACCTGGATTATCGTTACCACCACGTAAAGAAGGAAACATCATCACAATTCCGGCTTGACGAAAAGCGGCTGCTGTTTGGTCATTTTTTCTCGATGCTGGAGACCAAACATTACCAATTGAGTTACAGTCGCCGCCAGTAATCCAAATAATCGCTGGCTGTTTTTTTCCATTGCCAGGATTCGGCGAAATATAAGCTGCTAATTCACCGCTGGCAGCAGGGTATTTAATAGTTTTAAAGATAGCCACAGGAGCCTTTACAACTGGCTCTATATCGCTTTTCTGCGTTAATAAAGTAGTTTTAAAAGCCTGTCGAGCTTCATTTAATGACGAAAATTTATCGGATTGTGTCTGTTGGGGCGCGCAGCCTACAACGAGAAAAAGTAGCAGCACGACCGCCGAATTTGATTTCATAAAGGTAAGAGTTATCCGATTTGCGATGCCAGATCTATTAACTCAAATATGCCCAAATCGATGTCGATGCCACCATGTCAGCAATTTTGCGATTTAATCTGACTCCTCACTACCGATTAGCAAGATGAGAGTGGCAATACAGGCAAAAAAGGCACCGACGGTAAAGGTAAAGCCAGAACCGATCGTATACCAACACCAGCCCGCAATTAAATTGGCTACCAACAGCGTTATGCCGATACTGAGATTAAACAGACTAAACGCCGTACCGCGTCTAGAAGGCTCTACAGCCCGATCGATTAAATCGATGAGCAAACCTTGAATCATGGCTAAATGGAGTCCGTACAGACCAAATAAACACCAAATCTGGACATTTGTGGTTACCACTGCCAGTCCGAAGTAGACGATGACATGGAGCAAAAAGCCCATTAGCAGCAGGCGAACTTTAATAACCCGATTGACGATCGCGCTAATGGGATAGGAAACCAGGGCGTAGACTAAATTCATAATAATCAGCCCGACGGGAATCAATGCTGGGGTAATATTGATTTCGATCGAGCGCATTAGTAAAAATGCATCGCTGGAGTTGCCCAGATTGAAGAAAATCGCAACGGTAAGCAGCAGCCAATATTCCCCTCCCAGCCTGGTTAAATCTCGTAAATAAATGGGGTTGTAACTCGGCGTTAATGGCTCTGGCTGGTATTTCTGGCGAGCGGGAGCATTCGATTCGCGGGAGTAGAAGTCGTCGCCGCCAGCCAGCAATCCTGTCATTTCCGCAGGCATCATCAATAATTTTGTTTGCTTTTGGACTGGTTTCACAGCTACCATCAATACTGCTAGTCCCATACAACTAGGGACGATCGCGCCAGAAAACACGAGTTGGTAGTTATTTTGGGTGAAAAATAAAATCGCCCCAGCAATAATCGAACCAATACAAGCTCCCGCAATTAGTAACGATCTACGAAGACGATAAGCTCGCGATCGCATTTCTGTAGAGGTAATATCTGCCATCAAAGCTTTGCGGGGAGCGACACTAATCCCCTGTCCGAACCGATCGCCAAATTGCGAGAGAATAATCGATGGTGGATCGAATGCGATCGGCAGCCAAGTTCGCGCGATCGTGGAAATACCATAGCCGATGACAGCTAGTCCCTTTTGCATTCCCAAAAAGTCACTTAATCCCCCCGAAAATACGCGCATAATTGCCACTGTAGCAGCAGCGACACCTTCGATCTCGCCAATGGTCAAGGCTCCACCTTGCAATTTTAATAATACGAAAATTGGTAATACCGAACGAATCATTTCCGCACTAATGTCGGCAAGTAGGCTGGCAATACTCAAAATCCATACATGGTGCGGTAGCCGTTGGCGGAGCCTCTGTTTGGGAGCATCGAGTGTCATAAAATAGGGTGAAAATGAAGGGTAAAGGTTTAGAGGCGTTGCCTTGTAGCTCAACGTAGCGTAGCGTCTCCGTAAGGAGAAGGGGTAAAGAGTCATATTCCCTTTACCCAGATGGCACCGTGATTTTGCGGAAATGTGTTTATTTTTGAGGGACGATTTTGCCTTCTTTAACTAACACCTTATAAATCAAAGCTGCCGCATCAGCGCGGGTAGCTTTCTGAACTGGTTTGAGCAGATTGGCTGTTTCATCATCGATCGCTAATCCAGCATCGATCGCTGCTGCCATTTTGGGTCGCGTGTAGTCTGGCATTTGTTTATTGTCAGGATACTTACTCAATACCGTATCGACGCTAGTTGGTACTGCTAACTGCAATCCTTTAGCTAGGGAAATTTGTAATTGATAGCGAGGAATCGGTTGATTCGGTGCGAATTTATCGGCCGAATAGCCAGTCATAAAGCCGAGTTGTACGGATTTATCGACCGCTTCTTTGCGGGGATAATCGGTGGGAATATCCTTAAACTTCGATACAGCGGTAGAAGTTGGTTTATCGGCAAATGCACGATCGAGCATTTTGGCATATTCACCTCTAGTAATCTCCTGGTTCGGGTCGAATTTACCCGTCCCGAAATCTTCAAGAATGCCGCGTTTTTTTAATTCGGTAATGTATGTTTCGCCCCAAAATTGATTGGGAACGTCGGTAAATGCGGGTGTTTTGGTAACAGGGATGACGACAGGAACGACGGCGGGTAATACTGTCGCCACGGGAGCCGTGGTTTCGGCTGGAACTTCGACCGTTTTGACGATCGGTTTGGCAGGCACCTTTATTGTCGGATTGGGAACGACTGTCGGCTGTCGATCTCTACTAAAATCTGCTAACGTACTTCTGTCTTGACCGATCTTGGTATCGGCACCAGTTAATAAGCCAATTTGACGATTGGGTCGATCGCTCCCCAGGCTATCGATCCCAGATTGAAACATCGGTTGGTACTTTTGACCGATCCCCCAAAAGAAAATCGTACCGATTCCTGCCAAGGCTACCCCAATCGCAATTAATTCATCTGCTGTCAACCGACGGCGACGATTGGGATTGGGAGTAGGAGTAGGTGAATTAGTCATGTTTTTGCCTGATTATCTAGATTTATCCATGCCAACAGATCGAAATCCGCTCTCTCGTTTACAATCGATTGAGTCAGCAATTTTAGCGATGGTTAATATCCATTCTTTAGAGTTCTACCGCAAATTAGTAGATCTTCTCGATTTTCCAAAGGAGAGGCTCGCAGGAACAACGATCTGATGCGAGATCCACAAATTGGTAGTTATCGTTTTAAGAATGGATACAACTAAAAATCGCCCAGCTTTGATTTTAGTTAGGATTATCGCATTATTTGACTTTAGTTACAAAAATGTTGAGTATTTAGTCTTAATTTGGCAATTCATTAGCAGGTAGCCATTGCGTTGCTAATAAGATTGACTGAATCTGTGTCTGGATTGCTACCGGATCGCAATCGGCATCGATCCTGACGATTCGATCTGGATAGATATTTGCTAACTCTTGATAGCCGCGTCTGACACGTTGGTGAAAATCGATCGCCGCTCGTTCCATTCGATCGGGTTTTCCCCGTACTAAAACGCGTTCTAGACCGATACTCACATCTAAATCTAACCATAATGTCAAATCGCTTTGCAAGCCACCTGTAGCGATTTGATTGACCTTTTCGATCTCCAAGAGATCGAACCCACGTCCGTAACCTTGATAGGCGATGGTTGAATCGGTAAATCGATCGCACAATACCCAATCGCCGCGATCGAGATGGGGTTTAATTAGCGATTCTACATGTTGAGCGCGATCGGCTCCATACAATAATAATTCCGTCCGATAGCTGACCTCACTATCTAGATCGTCTAGCAACAATTGGCGAATCTGTTGTCCTAGCTTCGTCCCACCCGGTTCGCGCGTAACGATTACCGATCGTCTGTCTTGGTACCAGCTTTTGAGCCACTCTGCTGTCTGTTGAAGCTGGGTTGTTTTGCCCGCTCCTTCAACTCCTTCAAATACGATCAATTTACCACTCATGTTCGGACAAGATTTAGCTGGATATTTACTACAAATTAGTAAACTAATC
>NZ_JANPLS010000098.1:0-7641 GCF_031422475.1 Chamaesiphon sp. VAR_48_metabat_403 | reverse complement strand
GCACACACTCCCATTATCCGCCACATCAAGGTTAGAGCCAATAAAAGTTATTTCGATGGGGATGTTCTCTACTGGAGTACTCGCAAAGGCACACATCCTGAACTGCCACATCAAGTGTCACGCTTACTGAAGCGACATCAGGGTCAATGTGCTGAATGTGGACTGTTGTTTACAGGAGACGATGTGATTGAGGTTGACCACATCCTGCCCAAATCGGCAGGTGGAACAGCTAAATTCGATAATCTGCAACCGCTTCACCGTCATTGCCACGATGTCAAAACTGCTCGCGATCTTTCACGGCGACGCAATGCTGGAAACTACATTGAAGTCGTTGGAAATTATCAATGAGCAGATAAATGGTGCTGGTGACAACAGCCGTATTGTTGAGGAGCCGTGTGCTGGTAAACTAGCAAGCACGGTTCTGAATGGGAGGGTGACAAGGTGACTTGTCACTCGACCCTAACGTAAGGAAGGGGTGCAGGAACGGGCGATTGCCGAAGTAGCAGCATTGCCAATAAATTATCCATATCGGGATAATGTGTTGGATCTATTAGGAAATTTAAGTGTAACATTAGAAGCTAAGGTTAATATCGAACCAGAGGAGCGGGAGTTAATTATGCAGTTATCGCCTTTATATTTGGAAAAGATTCAGGCTGCGGAGCGGGTTGGTGAAGCTAGAGGTGAAGCTAAAGGCGAAGCTAGAGGCGAAGCTAGAGGTGAAGCTAGAATGGTAATGCGGCAACTGAATCGTCGGTTTGGCGATGCGTCCGATCGATTTGCCGTTGGCGGAGCCTCTCCCTGGGAGAATCGCATTCAACAGTTAGATATCGCTCGGTTGGAGGAGTTGGGTGAGGCGTTGTTGGATTTTACCAGCTTGGCAGATTTAGAGATTTGGTTTAGTCAAAGTTAGCAATCGAACCCAACCCTCGATCGCATCCCAGGATCGAATCGATCGACACATATTTTTAATCTTCGATCGATTGTCACCCCAGAACCGATCGAATGATTAGCTCGATCGCCTTTGGCACGTTACGCGAACGATAGCGGCGATGAGCATATAAATAGATCGATCGCGTGCAATCATCGATCGTCGGCAAGAGCGTAAATAATAGAGTTGGTGGGCAAATGATAGGGTCGATCGGGATATATTGACAAAAGTTTGCCCACTGTAGGGTGGAGCTACTTCTTTCGCTACATTCCCTGATTTTTCTTTAACTTAGCGATTAACTCCATTGCCTCTTTATGGTAATCTATTTGTCCCTGCTGGCGAAACAACTCAGATGCCTTACTTGGATCGGATATTACTCCCTTTTTATCTGCTAGTTCGGATTTAGTATAACCTCGATTATAGTAAGCCAGAGCATGATTAGAATTAATTTTAATCGCACGGTCGAAGTCAGATATTGCTCCTTTTTTATCTCCTAATTTAGATTTAACTATACCTCAATTATAGTAAGCTTCAGCTAAGTTAGGATTGATTTCGATCGCGCGATCTAAATCGGATATTGTTCCATGTTTGTCTCCTAGTTCATATCTAACTGCACCTCGATTGTAGTAAGCTTCAGCTAAGTTAGGATTAAGTTTAATGGCTCGGTCGAATGATAGCTGTGCCAACTAATGTTTTTAAAAACTACCCGATCGGGACTTTGGATGAGTGTTGCTGTCATAACTGCTCCCAAGATAAAAGGTCGCTGTAGATATTATATCTGGAACTGCATATTGCTTCAACCCTCGCAAGGCGATCGCTTCAATTATTCAGCTAAACTACCAGCCTACTTTTCCGCTTTCCATTCTAAAATCTAGAACCCAAATATTAAATAAATTTCATTCTACTTCTTCTAGTCGATCGTCATCATCTTCAAATACCGTTGCTATCTCTTCATCATCGAGATCTGCTTGTGTCTGCGCGTTAAGAATTCGGTTTTCATAGCGACGGTTCCGGCGATTACCTTTAGCCTGATTAGCTCTTTTTACCGATCGTTTATCCTGCACTAGTCTTTGAAGATCGGGTGCATCATTAATATCTTTTAATGTGTCGTTATCAGTTCGTTTCATGACGGTTTTAAATCGACTATTTATTAGGGTAACTTATCGCGCTAGATCGATAAGCTACAGATCTAGTCCACCTGTGACTAAAATGCAGGCTAGTAGCTCAAACCCATTTTAACGGGTTGCTAAGAATCCAGTCTACCTACGTACTAGGCAGATTTAGGAGTAGTTTTGTGTTTGAGGACTGCGATCTAAATCAGTCCAGATCTTCTAAAATGGGTAGGTAGATCTAAAGCTCGATATGTCTGAAATTACCTCTTCACCTACCGCTTCAGACATTAGCACGATCGACCGGATACTCGATCGATCCTTACAAGGCGACGATATTTCCACCGCAGATGCACTCTTACTCCTGACTCAAACCAATTCCGATTTAATCGAGCGAATTCGGGTGACAGCAGATCGGTTGCGCCATCAGCAAGTCGGCGATACCGTTACCTACGTTATCAACCGGAATATTAATTTTACCAACATTTGCGAACAGCACTGTAGCTTTTGTGCATTCCGGCGCGATGAAGGTACCGAAGGAGCTTTCTGGCTGAGTACCGAGCAGATTTTAGCTAAAGCCGCAGATGCAGTCTCGCTCTCGGCGACAGAAATTTGTATGCAAGGCGGATTGCATCCTGGGGCAAAAATTAACGATCGATCTTTAGACTATTATCTAGAATTAGTAATTGCGATTAAATCTACTTTTCCCCAGCTCCACCTTCATGCTTTTTCCCCTCAAGAAGTCGAGTTTATCGCTCGTCAAGATGGCTTGAGTTATGCCGATGTTATTATCGCACTCCAACAGGCTGGAGTCGGCTCGATGCCTGGTACGGCGGCGGAAGTATTGGATGATGCGGTGCGGCGAATTATTTGCCCTGAAAAGATCGATAGTGCGACTTGGATCGAAATTATTACTACCGCCCATCGATTGGGGCTGCCGACGACGAGTACTATGTTAGCTGGACATATTGAAACTCCCAGCCAGCAAATCGCCCATTTAGAGCAGATTAGACAGATTCAAAAGCACGCCATCGCGTCTGATTATCCAGCTAAAATTACCGAATTTATCATCCTCCCCTTCGTCGGCGAATCTGCACCCGCTCCGCTCCGCAGTCGCGTCGGGCGAGATCAGCCAATTTTAGCTGACAATTTATTATTAACTGCAATCTCCCGAATTTTCTTGGGTAACTACATCTCCAATCATCAGCCCAGTTGGGTCAAATTGGGTCTTGAAGGCGCGAAAACTGCCCTGACATGGGGATGCAACGATTTGGGCGGTACGCTGATGGAGGAGCATATTACTACGATGGCAGGAGCCAAGGGCGGAACTTGTCTGACTGTTAAAGATTTACAAGGTGCAATTCGAGAAATCGATCGCGATTATCGGCAACGTAGTACTCTTTATGAGGTTTTAGGTTTTAGGGAAGAAGGGGAAAGACTCCTTACTCCTTACTCCTTACTCCCCCTTGGGGAATTATGATGGGTTGACACTCCCCCGACTGGTTAAGCCTTGCTGTCGCTCGTCTTAACCAAAAAGTCGGGGGATTCTTGGTTCAATGACCTATCTTGCTGGCTTTGATTTACATCATTACCAGTAGAGGACAAATCTCCCCAAGCGTTTACTGAGTCAAGCTCAGAACTTCCGACGTGCCCCGTCGTAGCTATTCCTTTCTTGAGAATGTTGATAGCTGCATTCTCGTCACGATCTGCTGTGTATCCACAGTGAGGACATTTATGGGTTCTAGTGCTTAATGTTTTCTGCACTCGTTTACCGCAATTAGAGCAATCTTGACTAGTGTATTGAGGAGCTACAGCAATCGTAGTCCGCCCAAAGATTCGTCCAAAATACTCAATCCATACCCTGAATTGATACCAACTAGCATCGCTAATACTTTTAGCCAACTTATGGTTTTTCACCATATTCGCAACTCTCAAATCTTCGTACACCACAACGTCGTTAGACGCTACTACGCACCGTGCGAGCTTCACTGCATGGTCTTTACGCTGGCGAGATACTTTTAAGTGCTTTCTACTTAATTTATTCTTGGCTTTTAGATAATTATTAGACTGCTTTATCTTCTCCTGCTGTCTTGTCTCACTTCCATGGTCGGGAGACCCGACCGGAGTGAGCCGCTTTCTGGTTTTACTAAACTTTCTCGATACACGCTTCTGAAGTTTTTTGATAGACTTCTCAGACTTTCTCAAAAATCTAGGGGTTTCAATTTGTCCGCCATTAGAATCAGTGTAGAAATGGTTTAACCCTACATCTAATCCAATAGTTTTACCTGTTGGCGTGGTATCAATATTCCGCTCTGCTTTAATCAAAAATTGAGCATAATAACCATCAGCGCGTCGAACTAATCGAACTCTTTTAATTTGTTCTACTTGATAGTAGTGCAAGTCATAAGTCCCAACCAGTTTCATTATGCCGATATTATGTCCATCGGTTAAAGCTAGGTGTTTCCGATCCTCAGAGAATGCCCATCCAGAAGTTTTATACTCAACTGAATTGCCCCGTCGCTTGAACTTTGGATAACCTTTCTTACCCTTAATTTTCTTCTTGCAGTTTTCGTGGAAACGAGATATTGATGACCAAGCTCTTTCTGCACTGGCTTGTCTAGCCATCGAGTTAAGTTTGTTGGCAAACAAAAACTCTTTAGATAGGGCTTTGCAAAGTGCTGAAAGGTCGTACTTACCAATTTTGGCATTGTCCATCCAGTAACGAACACAGCTATTGCGAACAAACAGAGCAGTACGAATCGCTTCATCAATGAGGCGGTACTGCTGTTGAGTTCCAGATAGTTTGAATTCGTAGACTAGCATTATGCTTTTATTGGTTTACGACAAATAGCATAGCGTAAGGCTAAGAATAAATCAATGGATCTAGCAAGGTGATATCATTGTTTAAAAGGCGGTAGGCGACTAAAGTCGCACGCGAAAGTCTTTCATCCCTGCTCTGTTCGCGGAGCGTTCCCGAAGGGTAGAGACAGGGCTTTCAGACATCCCGCTATCTTCTGGTAAAGATTATGCAAATCCGATCGTGAATAAACCTAATTCGACACGAGTATCATCTTGGCAACCCAGTTCGGATATTAAGTCTCATAGCGGCTCTCTACCCACAGCGGATGCTGATTTCTTTATGCCGCCGCAGCAGACAATTGGCGAACTCATTTCGGCGGATACGACGCTCAAGACTTCGACGGGTAACCCGATGCCCGAATTGCTGCGGTTGACGATCGTCATTGTTGCTAGCGGGTTGTCTTTTGCGATAATTTTATTTGGGTTCCATAATGCTATTTTTGCATTAGTGGCTGCGGGTGTTAATGGCTGGCTAGCCTGGTTTTGCACGCGATTTCATCATACTTGTTCTTATATCGGTTCTAAAGGTTTAATAAAATATGAACTAGTAAATTCTCGATCGGCGATGCCTAAAGAAAGTTTGTTGTTATTTACCGACGCACACAGTCTTTATGCCAAAACTATTAGAAACTACACTAATGGCTTTTACACAGGCACGACTTATACATATACTTGGAAGAAAAATTCTGGTAATGAATATGTGATTTCGGGCAACTATCAAAGTGAAAAAAGTTCGCCTAAAGACGGCGATCCTTGGCATTTTGCGAATACATCTGAATCGGTTTGGAGTAGTTATTTACTCTCGACTCTCGATGCCCAGATCGATCGCGATGGTTATGTAGAATTTCCAATGGGAGGGGCATTACAGGCGGTCAGAGTCGGACAGGGATTTATGGAGTTTGTCACTAGAAAGGATGGATCGCAACGAGTAATGGTGGCAGATATGCGAGATATTTCTTTGGGTTCTGGTACTTTTCAATTCAAACATCAAGATGCTCGGTGGTGGTCTGGCAAAGGTAAATATTCATTTGAATATGCTAATATTCCGAATGCTAGGGTATTTTTAATTTGTCTTGGTGAACTAGCGGGGATATCTTGGGATTGATAAATGTACTAGTGAATAGTGAATAGTGGATAGTGGATAGACATCACAGAGTGAGAGCGTCTATTTATTGAGTGGGGAGGGAGTAAGATGAGGTTCGATCGTAATGAATTGGTAAAAAAATTAGAGAGCGATCGGATATATCCGATCGCTCTCTATTGAATTATTTAAAAGGTTGTTATTTAGGTGTTGGTGAAAAATTTAGATCGATCGAAATTACACGCGGATTTGGAGTGCTTGTAATTGGGAAAATAAAGTTTCGACTTCGGCTTGAAGTTCGAGAAACTTTTCTTGACGATCGGCTGGATATAGAGCCTTAGTCAATTGTGCCACTTGCTGTACGCGATCGGATTGAGCCGATCGGGCTGCACTGCTAGTAGTACTTGGAGCAATTAGGGTCATGGGGCTGAGAGACATAGCTTTGGATAGTTATTTATACTTACTCACACTCAAGGCAATTGTACTCGCATTCCACGCTTTTAGAGTTGTCGATCGTGGAAATTTCCAAACTTTTTACCAAGCAGCATGTGGATTTAGTGTCTTGGACGGCGGGATTTGGGGGATTGTTCCGAAAGGAGTAAGGAATAAGGGGCGTTTGGGAGGAGAAACTAAGGAACGCAGTTCCAAAGCCTAAAACCTAAAACCTAAAGCCTAAAACCTAAAGCCTAAAACCTAAAACCTAAAACCTAAAACCTAAAACCTAAAACCTAATTCATGTTAAATTGGTCTAGCTGAGAGAATGGGGAAGTCTGGTGAGAATCCAGGGCTGTGCCGCAACTGTGATGGAGCGAATGCTTCGAGTCAGAACACCGTGTCTTTAAGCGTACCCGCTGGGTACTTGATAAATCCACTATTTCCTTGCGTCGCATGGGGAAGGAGTTAGATGTATTGTCGGCTATCGAACGATCTATCTGTCCAGATATTTACCATCCGGCAATCGCACGCGATGGATTGTTGACTCGGCTGCGAATTCCGGGTGGCGTGTTGAGTTCAGCTCAGTGTGCGACGATCGCCGAATTATTACAAGCGATCGAATTAGAATACGTCCAAGTTACCAATCGGGCAAATCTGCAACTTAGGGGACTAGAGCGAGATCTCGCGCCAGAGTTGTTAGTTAAATTAGCCGCTTGTGGTTTGGCAGCAAATAATAGTACGATCGACGGCATTCGCAGTATCATGCTGAGTCCAACAGCGGGAATCGACGCAAGCGAATTAGTCGATGTCCGTCCGTTGGCGGCTGCTTGGCAAGCATACCTCGATCGACATCCCGAATTAGGGATATTATCGACTAAATTTAGCGTTGGGTTCGATGGTGGCGGAAGCGTGCGGATTGTCGATCGACCTAACGATATTACCTTACTCGCAGTTAGCGACCGCGAATTTAACCTGCATCTGAGTCTGGGCGATCGGGGTGATGCACCGTCACCTGTGGGGGTAAAATTAGATGTAGCTGAATGCGTACCGATGTTAGCCGCGATCGCGCAAAGTTATCGAGTGGGAATTTTAGCATTAGGTGGCGATTCGCGTCGTAAACCCAGGTTGCGATCTGTGATTCATTACTATGGTTTAGCTGAGTTTAGCGAGATCGTCCGACGAGAATTAGCGGGTTCTGGGCATTTTATTTTTAAAAACTCCGATCTGGA
>NZ_JANPLS010000097.1:0-22885 GCF_031422475.1 Chamaesiphon sp. VAR_48_metabat_403 | reverse complement strand
GGTGGCCGAGTAATATCGGCTTATTTGCCAAATCACTCGCCAATCTCGAAGGTGTCGGGCGACAATTCAATCCCGAAATTAACTTGTTTGAAGAAGTACGCCCGTTAATGACCGATATGTTTCAACGGCAACTTTTAGGTGACGATCCGTTACAATCGCTACTCCGCACGGGCTTAGAATTAAAAAATCTCTCACTTCAATCGCCCCGCCAATTAGCATTTTTACTCGATCGATTTAGCTCGGAAACATTAAAGCTAAATATCACGATTCAAAATTTAGACGGTCTGCAAAATAGTGTCGATGATGCCGCCAATCGGCGTTCTTTTAGTACGGTAGTCGGTTCGCTCATCGTCGGAGCGGCAATCGTTTCGGCTAACGCCCAAACGCCCGAATTGCAATTACTCAGTAATGTATTATTCGGGGCTGCCAGTATTCTAGGGTTATGGCTGATTGTCAAAATTATTAGGTCTGGAAACTTATTATAGTTTCCCAACTTCAACCCAAATTACTTACCACCATACCATTTCTGCCGCCATTGCGTCATCCGATCGATTTCCGATTGTTGAGAAACAAGGATACTTCGAGCCAGTTTTTGAAGCTGCGGACGAGTAGATTTCTTCAATGAATCTTTTGCCATTGTCACCGCACCTTGATGATGGGGAATCATGGCATTGAGAAACCTGAGATCGAAGCCAGCATCCGCCGCGCCTAAAGACATACTCATCATCATCGACTGCTTATATTCGGCGGTCATTGCCATTTGATGATTCATTTCCGAATGCCACATCATTGGCGTTGCCGATGCTTTGGGATACCATTGTTTGCGCCACTGTTGCATCTGGGCAATTTCTTTTTGCTGTTCGCTAATAATCGCTTTGGCAAACTTCACTAGTTCGGGACGTTTCGATTTTTGAATGACTTCTTGAGCCATCACTAATGCCCCCTGGTGATGGGGAATCATACTATCGACAAAGCGCAGATCGTAGTTAGCATCAGCAGGGCCGACATCCATATTATGACTCATCCCGCTATGATTCATGCCATCATGTTTTTGGGCGATTGGCAAATTGGAGTTACGATGCATATTCAATCCTGCAATCGCGATCGAACCAATTCCCATCGTACCTACGACGATCGCGATCGGTACGAATAATTTATGTTTGGTACTCATAATTTAATTATTATTTTAATCCTATTTTAGTAGGGTTAGATGAAATGAAGATGAAATAAATATCGATATTGACAACCTTCATCTACCCAAATTGAATGGCAGATCGGTTTGCCAACGATCTGGCGATCTCATTTATTTTTTACAGTCAAAATTCTGGAACTTATCGTGTAAAAAGTGTATCCAATAATAACTATCGATCGTCTAAAGAGAAATTTATGCGCTCTATTTCCTGCACATTATTCTGTACTATTATGACCGCGATCGTCCCGATGTTTGCCAATCCGGTCGTCGCTCAAGATCGATCGCAAAAATGGATTGGCGTTGGTAAGATTGGTGACGAACGACTGCAATTAGATCTGGCTAGCATCCAATCGGGAACGATGCCTACAAACGACAAGATTAATATGGAAGGGCGAGATGGGACAGAGACAGATAAAATTCCCATGCAAAAGGTAGTTTTGTTTAACTACAATATTGGTGGACGCAAAAGACATGCTTACACGACAGCTTGCAATGGTAGAAATCTGGCTGCAAATCCAAGCTGGAGGACTGCTACTAGCTATATAGATTATTGGCCGCAATATTTTTCGGTGAAAGCAGATAGTCCCGTCAGTCAAAAGATGTTGAAACAAGTTTGTGTTGTGAATGCTGCGAAATAGCTATCTGGATGGTATTAGTTTAGAAAGGGGGGAGCGGGGAAATACCACACCATACCTCATGAAGGTGGAAAGTGCTGTATCGATCGGCAGGTAAAATTTGGGCTATGCCAATAAAAAAAGGCATACTAAATAGTATGCCTTTTTTATTTAATCGACTCGATTATTCGCCCACTGGTGCTAATAAATCGGGTGCTGCTTTAGCAAGAATATCTTGTTTGGGAGAAACAATTGCTTTACCATCTTCACCGATATCGACGATCGAAGTATCACCATCTTTGAGGCGACCTGAGAGCATTTCCTCAGCGAGGATATCTTCTAACAGGCGCATAATTGCCCGACGGAGCGGACGTGCGCCGTAAGCAGGGTTGTATCCCTCATCGATGAGACGATCTTTAAATCGGTCGGTAACTTCGAGTTTGATGCCTTGATCTGTCAGGCGACCGAAGAGATCTTTGAGCATAATGTCGGCGATCTCTTTGACTTCCGGCTTGGTGAGCTGTTGGAAGACGATGATTTCGTCCAGACGGTTGAGGAATTCAGGACGGAAGTAGTTCTTCAGTTCTTCGTTTACCAACGTGCGGATGCGGTTGTAAGTTGCTTCGGTTTTGTTGTCTGAGAACTCGAAACCTAGACCGCCACCACCTTTCTCGATCACCTTGGAACCCACGTTCGAGGTGAGGATGATCATGGTGTTTTTGAAGTCTACCGTGCGTCCTTTGGCATCGGTGAGGCGACCGTCTTCTAAAATCTGCAACAGCATATTAAAGATGTCGGGGTGCGCTTTCTCGATTTCATCGAATAGTACTACGGTGTAAGGCTTACGACGGACGGCTTCGGTGAGTTGACCGCCTTCGCTGTAGCCGACGTAACCTGGAGGCGAACCGATCAGTTTGGAGACGGTGTGACGCTCCATATACTCAGACATATCCAAGCGGATCATCGAATCTTCGGAACCGAAGAAGTAGTTCGCCAGAGCTTTAGTTAACTCGGTTTTACCAACTCCAGTCGGGCCGGAGAAGATGAAACTGGCGATCGGACGGTTAGGATTCTTTAATCCTACACGAGCGCGACGAATTGCACGGGAGACAGCCTTCACAGCCTCTTCTTGACCGATTAACCGCTGATGGAGGGTTTCTTCCATATTTAGCAGTTTGACCGACTCAGATTCGGTTAATTTGCTGACTGGTACGCCTGTCCAGGAAGCAACGATGTGCGCGATGTCTTCTTCGGTGACTTCGGGCATCACGCGATCTTCAGTCTCATCGGCAGCTTTCTTGGTTTGGGCGATCGTTTTAATCTCGGTTTTGATTTCGATTTCGCGGTCTTTAAGGGCACCTGCTTTATCAAAGTCTTGCGAGCGAACGGCTTCATCTTTTTCTTTGAGGACTTTCCGCAATTCTTTATCCAATTCTTTTGCCGCAGCGGGGAGTTGGGAATTGAGTAAGCGCACGCGGGAGCCAGCTTCGTCCATTAAATCGATCGCTTTGTCGGGTAAGAACCGATCGGAGATATAGCGATCGGCTAGTTTTGCCGCAGCATCTAGTGCGAGATCGGTAATTTTCAGTTTGTGGTGCTGTTCGTAGCGTTCGCGCAGACCGTGTAAAATTTCGATCGTTTCGTCTACACTAGGTTCGCCGACCATAACTGGTTGGAACCGACGTTCTAGAGCCGCATCGCGTTCGATATGTTTGCGGTACTCATCGAGCGTGGTCGCACCGATACATTGCAGCTCACCCCGTGCTAGAGCGGGTTTGAGGATATTCGCAGCATCGATGGCACCTTCCGCAGCACCAGCACCGATTAGGGTGTGGACTTCATCGATTACCAGGATGACGTTACCTGCTTGGCGGATTTCATCCATGATTTTTTTGAGGCGTTCCTCAAATTCACCACGATATTTGGTACCTGCGACGAGTAAACCGATGTCGAGGGTGACAACGCGTTTATCTTCGAGGATATCGGGGATATCCTGGTTGGCGATCCGTTGTGCCAAACCTTCAGCGATAGCGGTTTTACCGACACCAGGTTCGCCAATGAGGACGGGATTATTTTTCGTCCGGCGACCGAGGATTTGGATCACGCGTTCGATTTCTTTGGCGCGTCCGACAACGGGATCTAATTTACCGTCATGTGCCATTTGAGTGAGGTTAGAACCAAACTCATCGAGTGTCGGCGTTTTATTCCCACCAGGTCTCGATCCGGGAGCTGTAGCTACACCGCCGTCGGAGGTTTCACCGAGCATCCGAATTACTTGAGTCCGAACTTTGGTTAAGTCCACACCCAGATTTTCGAGAACTCTGGCGGCGACACCTTCACCTTCGCGGATCAAACCGAGGAGTAAATGTTCGGTGCCGATATAATTATGTCCCAGTTGCCGAGCTTCTTCTAACGAAAGTTCTAGAACGCGTTTCGCTCTGGGGGTAAAGGGGATTTCAACGGCGACGAAACCCGAACCACGTCCGATAATTTTCTCAACTTCGATCCGTGCATCTTTGAGGTTGATCCCCATCGATTTCAAGACTTTCGCTGCTACGCCAGTACCTTCACCAATTAATCCCAAGAGGATTTGTTCGGTACCGACGAAATTGTGCCCCAGGCGACGTGCTTCTTCCTGGGCCAGCATGATTACTTTAATGGCTTTTTCTGTAAAGCGTTCAAACATGGCTGTTTTCCATCCCCTGCTGCTTATATCCTGTGTCATTAAATCTTAACACAGTAAATTTAGCGATTGGGAATACTTATTTAGCCGATCGGGTTCGGTAATAACGACTATCTGTGGGGGGAGGGGGATCGGTTGCCACTAAGATACTTCTAAGGATAGATTGCTGTATTTGTAACGCTACTTTTTACATTTGGAGTGTTCGCTATAAACCTTCACCATGTAGATATCGATCGAGCAATTGCCGTAAATAATCGTCAGGTTTCTAGATCTTATTCGCCAACTATTGGTTGATGAGGTCTTGACGGATTCACATAAACTAGGATTCTTGCTCCTTTCTGGTACTGACGCTTACGCAAAAAGGTTCTGGTATATGTTTCTGGGCCGATCTGATATTCGTAAGTATGATTGACACCACCTGCTTCAACAACCACAGCAGTCACATAACCATCGACTTCGATGACATG
Source organism: Chamaesiphon sp. VAR_48_metabat_403 (assembly GCF_031422475.1). NCBI lineage: Bacteria > Bacillati > Cyanobacteriota > Cyanophyceae > Gomontiellales > Chamaesiphonaceae > Chamaesiphon > Chamaesiphon sp. VAR_48_metabat_403. Next base: position 17,929 of record NZ_JANPLS010000097.1, on the reverse strand, counting down.
CTGACAAAAACGCCAGAGCACAGCGATTCTATATGCCAAGATCGCGGCACAAATCCCCGCAAGCACGATGCCGACCGTGATGTACGATCCAGAGTTCAAAGTAGAAGATCTCGATCCTCTGCCAACAATCATTACTCCTGTAGTACTTGATAGAAAGGTAGCGAACGAGGTGACACCTAAAAAAATAGCTGCCCATAAGGCAGTAAGGTCTTTCCAGATAATTTCTTTGAGTCTTAATCGATAATCTTGTGGATCGGACATAAAGCAAACTACTTTCCAAGACAATATGACGTTAACATAGCATTAGCCAATATCGGGCACTGTATTTAACAACGATTCACGTCCCGATTCAGCAGCAATTAAGCTCCACCATCTAGATATTTGAGGAGCAATTGCGGTAAATAATCGTAGCCATCGACACCGATCGCCGGAATTAAATTCGGGCGATACTGGACTAGGATGGCTTGAAACTCCTCCGCTCCGAGTCGTCCTTGCAAAATGGTTGCCAAACTCGCGCTCTGTCGCCATTCTTTGGCACCGATTTGGTGTAATTGATACATTGCCAAGCAGCTATAAAAAACCGCAGTTTTGTTTTTGGCTAGGCTATGGTGCGCCTCAGCGAGGTAGGTAAGATTCAATCCTTGGAGGTATAAATCGCCCACAGCTTGAGCGGCTTTGGTACCTTGTTGAAGGTACTCGATCGCTTTTTCGGGCTGTTGGATGGTCAGGTAAGCCAGTCCCAGGCTATGATACCCCAATGCTAAACTCTGGTTATCCTCTAGAGTTTCGGCAAGTTTCAATCCTCGATCGAGATAACTGATATTCTGTTCGTAAACATCCTCATCCATAATATCGAGGGCGTGTGCGGCTAATACTTCCGAGTAGCCCACATTAGTCAGGGCATTAGCTTCGCCCAATTTATCGCCCGTCTGTCTGGCTAAAATTAGGGCGCGCTGACTGAAACTAATCGCCTGCTGATAATCTTTTTGACCGATACTCATCCGGCTCAGATGGTTGAGATTGGCAATTTCACAAGGACGATCTCCTGCACGGTTGGCAATTTCTAGGGCTTCTTGATGAAGTTCGACGGCTCGATCGATCTGTCCTAGCGATCGCTGCGAATAACCTAAAATAGTTAATAATCTGCCCTTCTCCTGAGTTCCTGCCACCTGCTTGAGCGGGAGATCGAAATAAGAGAGGGTATCGCGGAGGGTTTCGCCTGTAAATGCGGCAAAAATTCCCCCATATAAGGGAAAATTCGGACGTTGCGCGGCACTTCTGAGAATTTGTAAAGTCACCTGAAAACAAGCTTTAGCAATCGCTTCCCGATGACTGCTATTAATCCCCGTCGCTCTACCGACCCCATTTGCCAACTCGCACCAAATCGCCGCAAAGGTAATTAGCGTGCTAAACGCCATCCGCTGCCCCCAAGCGCGATCGTACATTTGTCCGTCGAACCAAGATACTAGCGCAAGCTGAATGCTTTGCAGCACGATCGCCAGTTCCGTCCATTCGCCTTCATCACCACTCGATTTTGTAGCGGAAACATCGGAAACAGACTGCTGACGACCAATCGTGGTAAATAATGCCTGAATTAACGGTCGCTCGATTTGACTCGCCCACAGCGACCAGGGGCCGCTCTCTGTGGCTCCACCAAAACCAATTTGTTGCCCGCTCTCATAAATCCAACTGACCAAATGGGGTTCTAAAGCTGGTAATACTTTCAAACCCCGATCGAGTCCGAGCGATAATTGGCGTAATTGCTCGAAGTCTGCGGGTTCGAGTCGGATATTTGCGACCGATTGCAACAATTTAACGATCAGTTGAATCTGAGCGCGATCTAATTTATGTTCTTGATTGGGATCGAGTGCTTGAAGTAAGATATTCAATCGTTCGGGAGCTGGGGCACTGACAACTCGATCGATCGTTGCATTGACTACCGCTACGGCTTGGCGTTCGTCTTGGAGCGTCCCTAAAGCCGTCTGAATCCAAGCGAGTGCATTGAGCTTGTGCTTTAATTTAGCTTGTTTGACCTCATCGGGTTGACTGGCAATAGTGCGTTCTACTCCTTGCACTGTCTCGCTCAGACACCCTTCAAAAATTTCGCTCGTCCCCAGTTCGATTTGCTCGACTAAAATTTGATAGATATACTCTTTAGAAATCACCTGTTTGCCTGTCAAAATCCGCGTCGTGATTTCTTCGATCGTCAGAAGATAGCGTTCGCGCAACGATTTTGCCCCAGGATCGGCGTTAGAATGAGATCCAGCATCAGCAGCAGTCATAGTTATCGATCCGATCCCTTGCAAATGTGTTTCTGCTATCCTAAACCTTTCTCAATTATCATGGTTTCGATTTGATGTATTCTACACTCGATGGAGCGATGGTGTACACGCAAATCTGTAGGGCTTCGTTTCGAGATCTGAATCCCCCACTCCTTACTCCTCACGCCCCACGCCCATGAAACACGGTCTCGCCCTACACACCAGCAGCCCCGCACTCGGTTTAGCAATTGGTAGCAATGCCGAAGATGTCCGGTGCCAAACATGGGATTTAGGCAGAGATACATCTAATTATCTCCATCCTTATCTGCGCGACTTTATGCGCCCCCACACCTGGCAAGATCTGGGGTGGATTGCGGTGGCTAATGGCCCCGGCGGCTTTACTGGCACCCGCTTGGGCGCAGTCACCGCTCGGACTTTAGGGCAACAATTAAATCTACCCGTATTTGCGATTTCTAGTTTAGCGGCGGTAGCATGGCAATCCCCGCAAGTCGGTTTGTTAGCTGTATCGATGCCCGCCCAACGGGGAGAAGTTTTTGCCGCAGTTTATAGTATTAGTAACGACGATCGAAATTTGCAGGCAATTTTGCCAGAAACAGTTTTTTCAGCTCCCGATTGGGAAATTGAATTAGCTCAGTACCAACCCACACATCACCACGTTATCCCTCAATCGGCGAATCTCAGCGATACGGTAGTCGGCGTACTCGCCCTAGCACGGATGGCGTTCGATCGCGGCGAACGTCCGCACTGGTCTACAGCATTACCTTTTTACGGGCAACACCCAGTTATTAACTCTAAGATTGGTAAAGACTAGCCAATCAACACGCGATCGTCGGTCTGAATGCCAATTTTGAGCAAATCGGCGAGTTCTTGAAGTTGCGCGATGGCTTCTGCGCCTTCTAACTTCATTAATTCGCGATCGTCGCGTAGTTCCGTCCAGGTAATTCCATAATCGGATACCAAAAACCGAATTAAATGATTGTCTGCCAAACTCACCATAAAGTTAGCACTGTTCATGCGATCTCCGCATGTATAGCACGCCGCCTCATAACCGCGCCGCTCCAAAACCGTAGCCAGAGCCTGAAGGCTCATCACTAAGTCTTTAACAAATTCTTGATGTTGATTTGCTAGTCTAAGAAACATAGCTCTCCTTTATTAGCACCACTTGAACTAAGTATAACCTTTATTATTTTTTAATGTTTTTCTCATTGACAATCTTAATACTTTAAGACATTTTACTACAGATTTGCTAATCTCCCCGCAGATTCGCGGTTGGGTAAAACTCTAAAAGTAGCTTTAAGACTGGCATTGCTGTCATTATCTTGGCAATTGCGGGCGAGATCGGCGCACTCACAGTCGGATTATTTGAGATTGTGACAGCATTATCTAAGAAAAACTGTCGCAGATTGTACGGTAATCACTCAACCGAATCGTTCGGTCGCGATCTGGGTACGCTGGTAAACAGTAGGTTTACAACCGATCGGATTTAGAGTTACAAGCAAGCAGCTTGGGCGACAGCACCGAGCAAACCGACTTGGGGATTGAGAACTACATGGACGGGAATGTGAGTTAATAAGTTGCTGACTCTACCTTTACGATCGAACGCATTGAGAAATGTGCCATCGGCAATTAGGGGTAGATTTTTGGCAGCGATGCCGCCAGCAACGAATAATCCGCCGTAGGGCAACGTTCTGAGCGCGAGATTGCCAGCTTCGGCACCATATAACGATACAAACATTTGCATTGTAGCTTGGGCGAGAGGGTCGGTTTTGGCGATCGCCAGTGCCGAAATCTTACCAGCCGGATCGACTGCTGTTTCGGGAGCAGACTCCCAGAGTCTGACTACATTAGCCAGATCGGGATTTTCGGACAGATTGCTAGTATCGCGCAGAAATTGATAAATAGCTACGATACCAGCACCAGAAATAACGCGCTCGTTAGAAATTCGATCGAGCTGTTTCTGCCGACAAATGTATCGAGACAATTCAAATTCTTGAGTCGATCGAGCGGCAAAATCTGCATGTCCGCCTTCGGTGGGCATGACTTGGTAGTCAGTGCCGTTATGCACCAGAAAACCTTGTCCTAGTCCCGTCCCAGCTCCAATAATCGCGATCGGGGCGTTAGGACGCGGCGACCCGGTTTGGAGGGTTTGGAAATCTGCCGATCGCAATTGAGTAATACCATACCCGATCGCGGTAAAGTCATTAATCAATTTGAGATTGGGGATCTGGAGTGCTTGCGCTAACCCATCGGCATTAATGTGCCAGTCGAGATTTGGCAAGTATGAGGCTCCATCGATGACCGCTCCAGCAATTCCTAAGCAAGCACTCTCGATCTCGATCTCCATTCCGAGCTGGGTTTGAGCTGCTGCTATAAATTCTGTAACGATCTCCACCAGGCTGGGATATGCTTGGCTGGAATGCGATTTAACGAAGACCGGATCTACCATCGTCGATCTGGGGTGGTCTAGTCGCAACAGCGTTTTAGTTCCACCGATATCGCCAGCAAGGAAGTATTTCATGTCTTGGGAACCCGATCGGTACAGCGATACAATAGATAAAGTCGTTCGTTTAGCGTAGGCAAAGCCTAATCGATATTCAGTCGGATCGCCAGCAGTGAAGATCTTGCTGCTGCTTTGTGCCGCTGCTGGTGGAAACTAGAGACATCAAAAGCAGAGATTGAATCTGTACAATATATTAGTACGATCGCCAGATTCGATCGAGATTTCGACATAGAAGTTTAACATGTGGGAATGCTCATTGGTAATGGCACCGCCACCAAATCGAACTTCCTTGATATACTAAACGAACAAGATCGGACTACTCCCTAAATCCCCCAGACATGCAGCCTACAGATCCTACCAAATTTACCGACCCAGCCTGGGATGCAATTATCAAGTCACAGGATGTCGCCAGGAGATCTTCCAATCAGAATTTAGAAGTCGAACATGTGGCAATTTCGTTGTTAGAACAGCAAGATTTAGCCCCAAAAATTCTCGCGCGCGTGGGGGTAGATGTCGAACAATTGGCGCGGCAATTACAAGAATTTACAGCTCGTCAGCCGAAATTAGATCGTGTTGTAGACTTATATCTGGGGCGAGGGCTAGATGTATTGCTCGATCGCGCCGAAGCTGCCAGAGAAAGCGGGCAAGATAAAGTAATTGGCGTAGACCATCTGATTTTAGCCTTGAGTGAAGACGATCGGGTCGGGCGGCGATTGCTCAAACCATTTAATTTCGATCGATCTCAATTAGAAGCTGCCATCAAACAGATTCGGACGACGGCAACTGCACCCAAAGCTAGTACCGCTACCAGTCAAGCACCCGAAACTAGCGGCGAAGCATTGCCCAAATACGGTAAAGATCTCACCGAAGCCGCCAGAGCGGGGAAAATGGATCCAGTCATCGGTCGCGATGAAGAAATTAAGCGGGTAGTTCAGGTACTATCGCGCCGTCAAAAAAATAACCCGATCTTAATCGGCGAACCAGGTGTCGGTAAAACCGCCATCGCCGAAGGATTAGCCCAACGGATCGTCAATGGCGACGTACCCGAATCGCTTAAAGATCGCACCTTAATTTCCCTCGACATGGGCAGCCTGATTGCAGGTGCCAAACTCAGAGGCGAATTTGAAGAACGCTTGCGCTCCGTACTTAAAGAAGTTACCGAATCGGCTGGGCAGATCGTGTTATTTATCGATGAACTCCATACCGTCGTCGGGGCGGGGGGAAATCAAGGCGCGATGGATGCTAGCAACCTGCTCAAACCGATGCTCGCACGGGGCGAACTGCGCTGTATCGGTGCCACCACGATCGATGAATATCGCAAGTATATTGAAAAAGATCCCGCCCTAGAACGCCGATTTCAGCCCGTCCAAGTCAACGAACCCACCGTCGAAGATACCGTCTCGATCTTGCGGGGATTGAAAGAACGTTATGAAGTCCACCACGGTGTGAAAATCAGCGATTCCGCTCTAGTTGCTGCTGCGACGTTATCCAGTCGCTATATTGCCGATCGATTTTTGCCCGATAAAGCGATCGATCTCGTCGATGAAGCTGCTGCTAAACTGAAAATGGAGATTACCTCCAAACCCGCCGAATTAGAATCGATCGATCGACGGGCGATGCAATTAGAGATGGAAAAACTGTCCCTCCAGGGCGAAAACCTTAGCAGCGATAGCTACCATCCCACTCAGGGACGGCTCGAAAAAATCGATGCCGAAATTGCCACCCTCAAAGTCAAACAAGACGAACTCACCAATCAATGGCAAGGTGAAAAACAACTGCTCGACGGGATTAAAAGCCTCAAAGAGCAAGAAGATCGCATCCGCGTGCAAATCGAGCAAGCCGAACGCGCTTACGATCTCAATACCGCCGCCCAACTCAAATACGGCAACCTTGAAAAACTTCAACAAGAGCGCGAAGTCAAAGAAGCCGAACTCGCCGCAGTCCAAGTCCAAGGTTCTACCCTGCTACGAGAACAAGTCTCAGATAATGATATCGCCGAAATCGTCGCCAAATGGACGGGCATCCCAGTCAACCGTCTGCTCGCCTCAGAACGCCAGAAACTACTCCAACTCGAATCCCACCTCCACAACCGGGTGATCGGGCAACACGAGGCTGTGAGTGCTGTCTCAGCCGCAATTCGCCGCGCCCGTGCGGGGATGCAAGATCCCCATCGTCCGATCGGATCGTTCCTATTTATGGGGCCGACAGGTGTCGGTAAAACCGAACTCGCCCGCGCGCTAGCCGAATTTCTGTTCGACAGCGACGAAGCAATGGTGCGGTTGGATATGTCGGAATATATGGAAAAACACGCCGTTTCTCGCCTGATTGGTGCTCCACCAGGATACGTGGGACATGAAGATGGCGGACAACTCACCGAAGCCGTGCGCCGTCGCCCCTATTCAGTCGTATTATTCGATGAAGTTGAAAAAGCCCATCCCGATGTCTTTAACATCCTCCTGCAAGTCTTAGACGACGGCAGAATTACCGATTCTAAAGGTAAAACTGTCAGCTTTTGCAATACAGTCATCGTGATGACTAGTAATATTGCCAGCGACCAAATTATTACAACCTTACTCAATCCCCATCGCGACAATACCCAAACCAACGATTTGCGAGAGCAAGTTACCAACACGCTCCGCACGCATTTTCGACCTGAATTTATCCAGCGAATTGACGAATTAACTATTTTTGAACCGCTCAAAAAAACCGAACTTCGGCAAATTGTCACGATTCAAATTCATCGAATCGAGCAAATGTTATCAGATCAAAAAATCAAGATTCAACTCTCAACCGCCGCCCAAGATTATCTCGCCGATGTCGGTTACGATCCGATTTATGGTGCTAGACCGTTAAAGCGGGCGATTCAACGCGAATTACAAAACCCGATCGCGACTAAAATTTTAGAAACTACTTTCGGAGCAGGCGATACAATTTTTGTCGATTGTCTCGACAGCGGATCTGGCGTAGAAAATCGCTCCTTAATTTTTGGTACTAAGCCACATAAAGTTATTCCCAAAAAATCAACCCCGGTCATAATTCCCGAAGTTATTTTACCGACAGTTACTGTAGAGAGTTAGAATTATGCACGCGTAAATCTATTGGAGATGATGCGTAGTTCTTTACCCCACCCCAACCCTCATCCAATCGAGTATGGACGGTGCGTTATGCTTACGGGGTAACGCACCCTAATTTTTAAAGCACACCTTTAGAACTTGGAATGGTACCCATCCGGCGCAGATCTGGCTCGGTTGCCATTCGCATCGCTCTGGCGAAAGCTTTAAAAGTAGCCTCGATGATGTGATGGGAATTAATGCCATCCAACTGGCGAATGTGCAATGTCATCAGACTGTGGTTGACAACCGCTACAAAAAATTCGCGGACTAATTGAGTATCGTAAGTACCGACGCGCTGGGTAGGAATTTCTAGGCCATAACTGAGGTGCGGACGACCGGAAAAATCGAGCGCGATTTGCACCAAGGCTTCGTCTAGAGGTGCAACAAAATGCCCGAACCTCACAATGCCCTTACGATCGCCTAACGCTTGCGCTAAAGCCATGCCTAGCGTAATACCGACATCTTCATTAGTATGGTGATCGTCGATTTCGAGATCGCCTGTGGCGGTAATATGCAGATCGAATAAGCCATGCGAAGAAATTTGATGCAGCATGTGATCGAGAAAAGGAATCCCAGTCTGCGCGCGACAGATGCCCGTACCATCAAGATCGATCGTTACGGTAACATCAGTCTCACCCGTTTTGCGATGAACTGTGGCAGTGCGTTTTGTCATAAGAGGAGGGAGGGGGACTGGGAGAGGGGGAGACTGGGGGACGGGGGGACTGGGTGACTGGCAATCTTTTAAATATGTAGCAAGTTGGGTTAATTAAAAAGTAACTATCTAGAGGTCGAGACGAACTACATTACGATAATGCTTTACTACGTATACCCTAGTACATGCATTGTATCATTATCGCCCATTTCCCAGTCTCCCAGTCTCCCATTCTCTCTTGAAAAGGTGCTTCACTTGGGCAAAGCCCAAGAACGCACTTTTCGCTCCCAGTCCCCCCGTCTCCCCGTCTCCCAGTCCCTGCTATTTCCGATCGAGATTTGGGAATAATAAGAAAGATAATCTTCAGATGCAACGGAATCGGTAGATGAGTGGAATGTCTATGGGTGATGTCTTGGTACCAGGGGAAACATTGCCATTAATTCCCTATCAAGCACAAGATCTCGCACGCACGATCGAATCTTTTCGACAAGAGCAGGTGAGTGGCACTTTACAGTTAGAAGTTGAGGTACAACCTGGTAAATGTTGGCAGCGAGTCTTGATTTGGTATAAGGGTGAAATTACCTACGGTGGTAGTAAGTTAATCGATCGCGGCGTTTTAATTAGAACGCTGGTTCAAAAGCACAAGCCAGAATATTCGCAATCGATCGAGGGTTGGCTGATTCAGCAATTAGTTTACCCCCATTCGAGTCGAGAACTATTGGTATTTTTGGTACAAAGGCAAGTATTAACATGGGAGCAGATCGATACTTGGGCACAGGGACAAGTTGTATATACGCTCGAACAAGCGATTAGTTTTGCAGGTAAATATCGATTCAGTCCGCAGACAGAAATCGATTTTTATCATGGTACGGATGGTCATGGTTTGAACTGGAATCAATTGATGATGACAGTTAATACTCGCCAGCAATATTGGAGTAAAATTACTAATTTAATTCCGGGTATTGCCGCAGTACCGTTACCGCCAACTCCAGCAATGTTGGCAAAAATTTCGGAAGTTGCGATCGAACAACACTCTCGGAAGTGGTTTGATGGGCAAAGAACGATCGCCGATATTGCTACGGTACTCGATCGCGATCCGCTCCAGGTGGCGCGATCTTACGCGCAGTGGGTACAAATGGGTTGGATGCATTGTCAACAGCCGATCGATCTTTCGTTAGAGTCAGTCGCGCCGCCAGAATTGCCAATCGTGCTATCTGTAGATGATAGTCCGATCGTCCAAACCCGAATTAAGCGGGCATTGGGAGAGCAGTTTGAAGTGTTACTCGCCAATGATGCGATGAGTGCTTTACATTTATTGGCGCGACAACCTGTGGATTTATTGTTGTTAGATGTAACAATGCCTGGAATCGATGGGATCGAGCTATGTCAGACTTTGCGGCGGATGAGTAAGTTTACTCAACTGCCAATTATCATGCTTACAGCTAAAGACAAAAGTTACGATCGGGCGTTGGCAGAAATGGTGGGAGCGACGGAATATCTCACTAAACCTTTAAATGATGAAAAATTGATCGCAATTGTTAATCAATATACCAAAGGTGGGCATATTCAATGATAAGTCACAGATTTATGGCAACTAATACATAATACAAACATCATGTCAGAGCAGCAAAACCTCATCTTTGGTTTACACGGATCGCTGTATGGAATTAGTGCCAATTTTGTTCGCGAAATCTGTTGGTTGCCTGAGTTAAACTCATTAGCTACCGCTCCAGTAGATATTCTCGGTATCTTTAATTGGCGATCGCGAATGGTGCCAGTTATGCATCTAGATTTGCGATTTGGTAAAGGTTTTTCGGGCTGTAATATTTCAGATCGAGTCATTGTTGTAGAGTTTCAAGGTACCTACATGGGCATTGTCGCTCATGAGGTATTTGACGTGCAAACGCTCGAAATCGTCCCGATCGATTTGGCTCTGATTCAAGCTCGCAGTTCTAATCCCATTGAGAATCAAAACTTTATTACCGGGATCGCTCAACGTAACGAGCAGCCAGTAATTTGTCTCGATCTCGATCGAGCGATCCGCGAGCCAGATGTTGTCGCCGATCCCGATAACTCAGCACCAGTAGTTAGTGGAGCCGATCTAGATTTTTATCGTCGGTGTTGCCCCAATGCTACTGTCGCAGATCGGGCTACTTTTGCCACCCGTGCGCTCCAGCTCAAAACCTCGATCGTTCAAGCTCAGAGCGTCAGTGTCGAGCAAGGTGTATTAGTCGTCCAAATCGGCACCGACTATATTGGGTTCCCACTAGAATTAATCGTCGATGTCGATGCCCTCGATCGATTTGCAGTTTCATTCGTACCAGTTGCACCTACATATATTCTAGGACAAATCAACTGGCGCGGGCAAATTCTACCAGTAGTCGAACTCGGCTCGGTGCTGCAAATTCCCGCACTCCCCCGTCAGGAACTAGTAGTAGTGGAACTCAAAGATGGTATCAAAATTGGCATCGCTGTCGATCGGATTTTTGACGTTTTTTACATCACAACCGAACGCATCGAACAGCTTCCACTTGCCAAAGGATCGGGAATGCGTACCTATATGTTAGGGATGACTGCATATCAAGATAGTTTGATGTATCTAGTCAAGCTTCAGGAGTTACTAGAACGAGAATTTTTACCTACTACTGTCTAATTTTATTATCTAAACTAGTTATTTAAAATACAATTCATTGCAAATTCACTCATGCTATAAAAACCACTATTCGCTACCCACTAAGTCTAGATATTTATATTTTAATTCATCCCCGATCGCCCAATTCACTCCTAAATTTTATGTCAACCAATCTGTGGACGAATATACGTAATCTATCTTTTAGAACTAGGGCAACCGCAATTGCTATTGCCGTGGGCATTACGCCAATTTTAGCCATCGGAACGATTAACTATCTTCAGGTACGCAACACCAGCGAACAGCAAGAAGTCGGCAGCCAAAAGGCGCGAGCGCAAGCAGTTGCAGACAAATTAAATCGCTTTATTTTTGAGCGATATGGCGATGTCGAAATTTTAGCATCGCTACCAGTTTTTGCCGATGCTAAACTAGTAACAGTCGCTTCAGAGGCAACTAAAACTAAGCTATTAAACCAGTTTATTACCAGCTATCAAGTCTATGATAGTATCGCAATTTTCGATCTCAAAGGCAACTCGATCGCTCAAAATCGGGGCGAGAAATTATCTAACCATGCCGATCTCAAGTATTTTCAAGAGGTTTTAAAGACTGGTAAAACAGTCATTTCTGAGCCATCAATCTCTACAAGTAGCGGCAAATTAGTACTGCACTTCGCCGCGCCGATTAGGGATTTAGTAACAGGTCAGATTATTGGGGTCGCCCGAACGAGATCGCCGATCGACAGGTTGACAAGTCCACTTCAAGATTTTGCCACCAAAACTGAAAATTTTTATATTATCAACCGTAACACTAATAAGATTTTTATTAGTTCTCACGATGCATATAAAAATCGATCGGAAACTCCAGAAATGTTGCAGGCTCGAACGACCGCAGGCTTAATTCCCTTCCAACGTACCGCAACCGATAATCGCATCGAACTTTTGAGCGCGGCTCCATTTACTAAATTAACAGGTCTGCCAGAATTACCCTGGACGGCAATTGTCGCGGTCGATAACGATACCGCCTTTTTAGAAGTTAAAGGACTGTTGCTGACCATTCTAGCTGGGACTGGCGTGATGGTTGGTGTCGCCATCGGCTTATCGACTTTAGTTTCCGATCGAGTTGCTAGATATATTAAACGAGCGATCGAAACAATTAGTAATTCTACCAGTGAAATCGTCGATAGCGTCCAAACTCAAGAAATTGCAGTCAATCAACAAGCCAACTCTGCAATCGCGACCACAAATAGCGTCAATGAACTAGAAACTATTTCTACCGAAACCGCCCAACAAGCCGCCTCTTCAGCTACAGGAGCAAAACAGGCACTCTCGCTTGCCGAAGAAGGTACCCAATCGGTACAACGTACCATTCGAGAAATGTCCGAATTACGCGATCGTGTTAACGAGATTGCAACGCAAATCGTCAATCTCGGCGAACAAACCGGACAAATTACCAATATTTCTAACTTGGTTTCGGACTTGGCAAAACAAACCAACATGCTCGCACTCAAAGCCGCTGTAGAAGCCGCACGAGCTGGCGAACAAGGGAAAGGATTCGGCGTAGTTGCGGGCGAAATTCGGAAACTCGCCGACGAAAGTAAAAAATCCGCTCAAAAGATTAATAACCTTGCCACCAATATTCAAACAGCGATCGATCGTACTGTAGCGGTCACAGATTTAGGCACCAAAACAGCCACCGATGGCATTCAAGTTGCCGAACAGACTGCAACTACCTTTATCGGCGTAACCGATGCTGTCAGCAATGTCTTCCTCAACTCTCAACAGATTTCTGCTAGTACTACCCGTCAAGCCACCGCCATTCAACAAGTACTAGATGCCATGACAATCATTTCTCAAGGTTCTCAAGAAAGTGCTGTAGGTATGCACAAAGTCAAGACTTTCACCAACGAACTCAACCAAGTTGCTGATGAATTGCAAGCAGCGGTGAGCTAGGGATTAGGCTTTAGGCTTTAGGCTTTAGGTTTTAGGTTTTAGGCTTTAGGGCTAAAATACCTAACCTCTAATAACTCTCAACCTCTAACCTCTAATAACCCTTAACCTCTAACACTTAACCGTTAACACCTAACACCTAATACCTCCTAATACCTATTATGCTCTCCAACTTCACCAGTAATCTTCAATCCAAATTCGCGAACATCTCATTCAAAACTAAGGCAATTTCGGTAGCGGTATCGCTCTCACTTTTACCTGTAATTGGGGTAGGTGGACTCGCATATTTAGTATCGCAAAACAATCTTAGAACTACAGAAAAAGCCGATCAACAGTCACTGATGGTAGGTTTAGAAGCTGCATTATCTCGATTTATCGTCTTGCGGGGTAAAGATATGCAAACACTTGTCGATTTACCGTTGTTCAAAGATGCCAAGATTTTTCAGAGTCAGACTCCCGCTCAAAAGGATAAATTCTTGAATGATTATATCGATCGATATAAATTTTATGACAGCTTAATGGTTATTGATGTTAATGGTAATGTCATCTCTGCTTCTAAAAATAGTAATCGCGAAAATCATGCCGATCGAGAATATTTTCAAGCTGCACTAAAAACTGGTAAATCTTATATTAGTAAAATTTCAACTTCTAAAACTAGCAAACAAGTCGCTATTTACATTGCCGCTCCAGTTAGAGACAGCATAACTGGCAATATTGTGGCGATCGTCCGAGCGCGAATGCCAGTTAATGCACTCGCCACCATTGCCGCAGATTACGGTGGTAACGATAATGAATGGCACGTTATCGATAAAACCACTAATAAATTTGTCCTCGCAGCGGAAGTTGAGGATGTAGGGTTGGGAGTAAATACAATTTTCCCTAGTTACGATCGTTTAAAAGATAGCGATAAACCAGCCACTGTTATCGATGAGAATTCTGCTACTGAAACAGACCACAAACGACACTTAGTAACATTTATAAACATCACCGAAGGTCGAGATTTAGTACCACTCAACCTGTCGGTAGCAGTTGCTAAAAAAATGAGCGTTATCGAAGCTAAAGAAAACGCAATTCTATACGTAATTCTGATTGGGGTATTAGTCGCAGGTTCGACGACATTGGGGTTATCGCTGTTATTAGGTAACCGCGTCACCAAGTTTATCCAACAACTAGCTGACTCGATCGTGAATTCTTCCGAAGCGATCGTCGAAACGGTAGAATCACAAGAAGTCACTGTAAACATGCAAGCCAATTCTGCGATCGATACTAGTAAAACGGTTAACGAACTGGGGGCAATTTCCTTCCAATCTGCCGCTCAAGCTGAAGCTTCAGCCAATGGTGCGCGGCAAGCTTTATCGCTCTCAGAAGATGGAACTCGATCGGTACAACAAACGCTCCAAGGGATGAATGGACTCCGCGAAAAAGTAGATGCGATCGCCAATCAGATCGTCAATCTCAGCGAACAAACCGGACAAATTACGATCGTTTCCGACCTCGTGGCAGATTTGGCAAGTCAAACCAATATGCTCGCACTCAACGCCGCTGTAGAAGCTGCTCGTGCTGGCGAACAAGGTCGAGGCTTTAGCGTAGTTGCCGATGAAATTCGGAAATTAGCCGACCAAAGTAAAAAATCCGCCGATAAAATTAACGCCCTAGCTGAAGATATTCAAACAGCAATTAACCGGACGGTAATGGTAACCGATGAAGGTACCAAAACTGTAAACGAAGGGATTGATTTAGCCCGATCGACCGCTGTAACTTTTGCCGGGGTAACAGATGCGGTAAACAACGTATTCTTGAACTCTCAACAAATTTCTACCAGTGCCAAGCAACAAGCCGTATCGATCCAACAGGTACTCAGTTCGATGACAATGATCTCGCAAGGATCTCAAGAAAGTGCCGTCGGTATGCACCAAGTGAAGATGACCACTAGAGAGTTAAACCAGGTAGCGGATGAGCTGAAAGCAGCAGTGGTCTAGGGAATAGGGAATAGGGAATAGGGAATAGGGGATAGGGAGAAGCTTAGATGAGTATTAGTAGTTTTCGCGAATTAAGAGTTTGGCAATTAGGAATGGATTTGGCAGAACGTATTTATATTCTGACTGATTCTTTTCCTAAGTCGGAAACTTACGGGATTACCAGTCAAATCCGCCGCTCGGCGGTTTCCATCCCCTCTAATTTGGCAGAAGGACATGGCAGAAATTCCACTAAAGAGTTTTTACAGTTTATTGCTATCTCCTTTGGATCTATTTGCGAACTCGAAACTCAGATTTTATTGTCTTATCGCTTGAAATATATAAACAAAGATGATTTGGAGACAGTTTTAGCATTATTAACAGAGACGAGTAAAACCATTCGAGGGTTACAAAAAGCCCTCAGAGCAAAGTTAGAGAATAGGGGATAGGGGATAGGGGATAGGGAATAGGAAAGAAAGCGCACAGAGCGTCAATACCTAGCCTAAATAAATATCTAACCTAACCCCTAACCCCTAACCCCTAACCCCTATCCCCTATCCCCTATCCCCTAATTCCATGTACATCGACGATGAAGAACTCCGAGGACTATACAAAACCTCCGCCACAGAACACATTCAGGCGATCGAATCGGCATTGATGCTGTTGGAAAAACAACCGCAAGATGTGGCTCCCCTGAAAGAATTGCTGCGTTCTGCACATACGCTCAAGGGTGACTCGCGGATGTTGGGGGTAGAGGATGTGGAAACCCTCGTCCACCAGATTGAAGAATGCCTGATGCCGCTTGAAAAAGGTGGGGCGAGGATGACCGATGAGTTGTGCGATCGGTTGTATGCTGGACTCGATAGCATTAAGAAGTTAGCCCATACCGCCGTGACGGGCGAAGCTAATGATGTGAATATGTTTTACACGCTGGCAACCCTGATGGGTGATGGTGAAGCTCTCCAAATGCCGACGATCGGTCGTTTAGAAACCCCAGCACCAATTTCCGCAGATCTAGATGATGACTCTCAATCGTTTGGATGGGTAACGCTCTCTGATGAAGAAGCTGTGTTTAATACGCCCAAAGATGTCTGGGTACATGAAGACGATCGATTGCCAATTTTACCGATTTCTGAGCTAGATCGGCTACCTTGGGGTGACGATGCAGCATTAAATCCACTTGCCCCATCGCAACTTCAGACAAATTTCTTAGATCTCGCCGCCGAACTATTTCCCTCAGATTCGACGTTACCGCAATTGGATCGCGGTACTGATTTTGGCGATTTTACCCTGTTGCCCAATACCACACAGTCAGCCGCTAGTCTCGATTCGCTCGATCTAGAATTTGGCGATTTACCATTCCCATCTAGTACCGCACATTCTACCGCTAGTCTCGATCTGACGGATGCCGATCGATCTTTGTTTAGCCTAGATGATGATTTTATCCTCACTTCAGATCGAGACGAACTTGCCAAGTTGGTGAGTGAGGATGAGGATAATGATGTGTTTGATACTTTTGACAACATGTTGGTGCCTACCGCCGACGATTTAGCTTTTCACGAGTCATCGCTGTTTCCAGAAGCTAACGTTGTACCCGCACCAGTCCCGGTACCAGATTCTACTCCAGTCGTCCCAGTTGCTCCAATTGCACCAGCCGCAACCGATCGGGTAACTGAGTACCAAATCGATACAATTAGGGTCGAAGCGAAGCAATTAGACGCTTTAATGGGGCAATCTGGGGAAATTAACGTGATCAACCAACAGATTGTCGGTAGGTTAACCGATCTCGAACTACTGCTCGAACTTTGGGAAAATGGCACCCGCGATCTTCAACAGATCCAAACCATGCTCAACCAAATCCCCGCCCAATCCCCGATCCATCGGCAATTGCAGCGCAACGAACACCAATGGGAGCAAATGGGTGCGTTAATTAGCAAGTTCAAAAAATCGATCGATGCCGATAGCTCTAGGCTCGATCTAATTACATCCGCACTAGAATCGGGCGTGAAAAAGCTGCGGTTGCTACCATTTTCGACTATTTTCAATCTCTATCCTCGGATGGTGAGAGACTTAGCCAAAACCCAAGCGAAAGAAATTAACTTCACGATCGAAGGTGGCGACCTGCTCCTCGATAAACGGCTCTTAGAAGAGATTAAAGATCCGTTGATGCATATTTTACGAAATGCGATCGATCATGGCCTTGAAACGCCAGCAGAACGCCAGCAGAGCCATAAATTTGGGGCTGCAACCTTAATGATTCAGGTCAAACAGGTGGGCAACCAAACCACGATCGAGATCCTTGACGATGGGCGGGGGTTGGACGTACAACGGATTAAAGCCACTGCTATTAAGCGCGGTTTATATACCAGTGCAGAATTAGACCAGATGAGCGTCGATCGGATTCAATCGCTGATCTTTGCCTCTGGCTTTTCGACGCGTGCGCGGGTCACCGAGCTGTCTGGGCGCGGTGTCGGCTTAGATATCGTTCGGACGAATATCGAACGCATTAAAGGTTCGGTGGAAGTGGAATCGTTACCCGATCGCGGGTGTACGTTCCGCATCTGCATCAGTCACGCGATCGGCAGTTCGCAAGTAATGATGGTCGATGTCCGCGATCGGCGTTATGCCATCCCCGTGGAGTTTGTCGATCGGATGTTGCTCGTCAACAAGGCGGAAATTTTCGCCCTCGGTGGCGTTCCCACCACCCAAATCGACGGACGGACGATTACTGTCGCTTGGTTGGCAGATCTGCTAGATCTCCCGGCAATCGCGCCTAATTCCCCCGGCGAAATTAACCGTACGCCTAATTCGATCGCCTGTCTGTTGCTCCAATCGGGGCGACAACAACTGGC
>NZ_JANPLS010000096.1:0-5835 GCF_031422475.1 Chamaesiphon sp. VAR_48_metabat_403 | reverse complement strand
GGGGTATTTCGGGGCTCGCTGCGGGGTGTGCCCCCCCCGGCTGCGAGACAAGACAGGGGGATTCCCACCAACTTCGCATGTTTCTAGAGATGTCGTTACGGGGCAGCCTTGTCAAGGGGTTGCTCTGCGCCCGATTCGGATTGCGGTAGCTAAGGATGCGGCGTTTAATTTTTACTATGCGGATAATTTGGACTTACTCGCAGAGCTAGGAGCCGAATTAGTCGAATGGAGTCCATTAGCCGATCCGCAATTACCGCCAGATATTTGTGGCTTATATTTTGGGGGTGGATTTCCGGAAGTCTTTGCCCAGATCTTAGCTGAAAATCGATCGGCGATCGCCGCAGTCAAGGCAGCAATTATCGCGGGAATGCCTACGTATGCTGAATGTGGTGGATTGATGTATTTGAGCGATCGAATTATTGATTTTAACGATCGATCTCATGCAATGGTGGGGATTTTTCCGACTACTGCCGTGATGGGAAAAAAGTTAACACTCGGTTATCGCCAGCTTACGCTTTTGCAAGATAGTTTAATTCTAGATTCGGGCGATCGAGTGTGGGGGCATGAGTTTCATCGTTCTACTCTAACTGATTTACCCGATCGACCTTTATACGATCTTCAGGGTTACGAATCTAACTCGATCTTCCGACCGGAAGGTTGGTATAGATACTGTGTCCAAGCGGCTTATACCCATCTACATTTCGGAGCCAGACCGGATTTACCGGATCGATTTATCGATCGGTGTCGTAAATTTGACAACATATTTGCATCTCGAAAATAATAAAACGATCGCGATCTGAATTTGAAATTGTAGCTACCACATCAAACACTTTTTTAATTTTGGTGTTAGTATGTGTGGGAGTCCAATTAGAGAACTCGACCTATTATTTAGGTGAAACATCTACAAATTTAAAAAAATTCATGAATAAATTAATCCAAACAATTGCCCTCAGTGCTATAGTTTTATCCCCTGTGAGCCTCATCGGTACTGCTACTGCTGCCAACGCTCACCACACCTCCTCTCACGTTTCGACAGTATCGACAAAGATTTCCATCGCAGTTGCGAAAAAGACCAAAAAAGGTAAAAAGGCAACACCGAACAGCATGAAAAAACCTGCTGCTGGTACTTCTGATGCTACGAAAACCGATCCAGGAGCAACCGCACCTGCTGGCGACACGATGCCAGCGAAAACTACTCCAGATACCACCACCGTTCCCAGCACTAAAACCAATTCCACTGGTTCGGGCACTGAAGGTTCCAATGCTAAACCAGGTAACCTCAAAGTCCCCACCACTCCTGGTGCTACTACCGTACCTGGTACTCCCACATCCATTCCTGGTAGCGACTCGATGCCTAAGACTACCGTACCTGGCACTACACCCACCGTACCCACTGGCTTACCTAAATAAGTCAAGTCAAAATTCTTGACAGCGGTGCGGCAGAGCCGACGCTAGACACTCGAAATTTTGCGAACATTAATCTAGACTCGACATGAGTACGAGTGTCTCCAAGTAACTGACTGGGGACACTTGTTTAGTTTTCACACTTGACTCTAAACAAGCACCGCGCCGGATCTGTTCGCGGTTATACCTCGACCTGTCAAACTAAAAGCGTCATAATGAAAGTAAATTCATAGCATATTTATTAGCCTCACCGTTATGCCCCGTCTAGAGTCTCTTGCCATTCCCAATGCAGTAGCTACCCAGCCAGCATCGCTGGACTATTATCCCCAAACTCAGTTACACGATCGACAGCCGATCGAGGATAATTTAGAGACTCAATCGCCTCAACTACATTACGATTTGGCGATCGTCGGCGGCGGGATTATTGGGAATACACTCGCCCTCGCGCTGCAAAATTCGGGATTGCGAGTAGTCTCGATCGAATCGCAAGCTCAGTCGATTTCAATTTCCAAGGGTAGAGCCTACGTGCTATCGGTGCTCTCAGGCAAAATCTTTGAGGGTCTAGGCATCTGGAATCGCATTTTACCTCACGTTACTCAATTTAGCCAAATTCAAATCTCTGATGCCGATTATGCGGGCGTAGTGAAAATGTATCCAGAAGATCTGGGCACCGCCGCATTAGGCTATGCAGCCAGTCATGAAGTATTACTAACCGCACTCCAAAGCCAACTGCGATCGGCTCAAAATCTTACCCAAATGTGCCCCGCGCAAGTAACTGCGGTAGAATACAGCCAGACAGAGGCAACACTTAGCGTCACAACTCCAGATACCGACACACCTGTGATTATCCGCGCGAATTTGGTAATTGCCGCCGATGGCGCGAAATCTGCACTCCGAGAGCGAGCGGGAATTGCTACCAGCGGCTGGAACTATTGGCAATCTTGCATTACAGCCACGATCGAACCCGAAAAATCTCACCAAAATATTGCCTACGAAAGATTTTGGTATGCTGGGCCGATCGGGGTGTTACCATTAGCAGATGGTCGCTGTCAGGTAGTGTGGACGTTACCCCACGAGCAA
Source organism: Chamaesiphon sp. VAR_48_metabat_403 (assembly GCF_031422475.1). Lineage (NCBI taxonomy): Bacteria > Bacillati > Cyanobacteriota > Cyanophyceae > Gomontiellales > Chamaesiphonaceae > Chamaesiphon > Chamaesiphon sp. VAR_48_metabat_403. The sequence goes on along the minus strand of NZ_JANPLS010000096.1, from coordinate 3,351 downwards.
GCCGAAGCATTGCGCGATTTGCCAGCAGATGAATTTCTCCAGCAATTAGAGCATTGTACGGGTGGATTATTAGGGAAACTAAAACTCGACTCTCAACGGTGGTTATTTCCCGTTAAATTAATGCAGTCTCAGCAATATACCGCCCAGAGACTAGCCTTAATCGGCGATGCCGCGCACTGTTGTCATCCCGTCGCTGGGCAAGGCATGAACTTAGGAATTAGGGATGCAGCGGCTTTAGCAGAGATTTTAGTCGCCGCGCATCAAGCTGGTGAAGATATCGGCAGCGATGCCGTACTCAAACGGTATACGAGCTGGCGCAAACCAGAAAACTGGGTAATTTTAGCCTTTACCGATTTTCTCGATCGGATGTTCTCGACTAGCATTCTCCCGATCGTCATCATCCGCCGATTTGGACTATTATTACTAGATCGCATTCCCCTATTTAAACATCTGGCTCTGAGATTGATGACGGGATTGGCGGGTAAACTGCCGCAGGTAGCTCGATAGCTAGCAGATCTGTCGCTGTAAATGTCGATTTAAGCCAACCTGCGCCAAGCATTCGATCCGATTGTCATTCACCTGCATGATAGGAACTGCGAACGAGCGGAGCCGAGCGAACGTGCTTGAAACCGAGTTCGCGAGCGATTTCGCCTAATTGGGTAAATTCATCTGGAGTCCAGTATTTAACGACGGGGAGGTGTTCTAGAGATGGGCGCATGTATTGTCCCATCGTCAGCCGATCGCACTCGATCGATCTTAAATCTTGTAATGTTTCGATAATTTCGGCGATTGTTTCGCCATGTCCGAGCATTAACCCCGATTTAGTTGGAACGATCGGATCTAGTGCTTTAACACTCGCTAGAACATCGAGCGATCGCTGGTATTTTGCCCCCCGTCGCACCCGATCTTGGAGTCTGGCTACTGTTTCGATATTATGGTTGTAACAAGCAGGTTTAACGGCTACTACAGTCGCGATCCGGTTTTTTTGCTGCTGCTGGGCATCCTTCCCGCTCCAAAAATCGGGAGTCAGTACTTCGATCTGAGTAGTCGGATTTACAGCCCGAATTGCCAAGATGGTTTCGACAAAGCCACTCGCACCACCATCATCGAGATCGTCCCGCGCTACGGCTGTTAAGACTACATACTTCAATCCGAGCAGTCCTACTGCTTCGGCAACCTTCTGTGCTTCCTGGGGGTCTAGCGGCATCGGTGCGTGCCCTTTATCGACCTGACAAAAACCACAACTGCGAGTGCAAATCGGCCCCATTAGCAAAAAACTAGCAGTTTGTTGACTGTAGCACTCGCCGCGATTGGGACAGCGACCTTCTTCGCAAATTGTATGAATTTGACGCTGTTTGACAATCTGCTGTACTGTCGAAAGTTCGCTAGCAGTACCGATCGATCGCCGTAGCCAAGTAGGTAGAGTTTGAATTTCAGCGCGCCAACGTGCTAAATCTGCGGAAGATGAGGGCATATTAAAAAGAGTAGGAGTTACGAGTTAGGGTAAAGGCCTCGGCTGCCATTCAACTATCGATCTCGGTGCATGGCGATCGACAAAGCATAGAACTCGATCGATGATTAAAATAGGATAAGCGATCGGGCATGGGTCGATCGATGTTACCCTTGAATCTTAGCAATTCTCCATTCTGCAACGGAGAAGAACCAAGGCACGAGATAGACATTATTTTCCAAAAATTTTATCAATTTGCACTGAAACTGGGTTAAACCATCTGAATTAGAGAGATAGGAGTAACAACGAGTAACAACACCTAAGTTTATAAAAAACAATCAGGAGTCAAGTGTGGCAACTAGTAAAATCTTGGTAATCGATGATAGTCGCGTGATTCGGAAGACCGTACGCGATATGCTCCCAGAGGGCGATTTTGAAGTAATTGAGGCAAAGGATGGGCTGGAGGGCATCAACTTTGTCGAAACAGAACACCCCTCGCTAATTATGTTAGATTTTATTCTACCCAAAATGAGCGGGTGGGATGTCTTCCAGCAAATTCAGGCGCATCCAGAATTTCAGAAGATTCCCTTGGTATTGATGTCGGGGAAAAAGGAAGAGGTCACGAGTAAGATCTCGGAACCATTTGAATTTTTTGAATTTATTGAAAAACCATTCGATCGGGTCTTACTCGCCGAAGCGATTCGGGTGGCGATGACTAAAGCTCGCAAAGCTCGTCCACGCATGGCTGAGTTACCTGTAGCTGCGGCTGTGTCGATCGAAGCTTCAGTTAGCAACGATGAAGTCTTGCAGTTGCAAGCGCAGCTAGATCGAGCGATGGAGCGGATTGCCGCGATCGAAACTACCAGTCGGACGCAAATCGACCAGCTCCAAACCCAATTGGCGACGATTCAGCAATCTCAACAAACCGAGCTGCAAGCTTTAATTGCTAGATTTGAAGCCGAACAGCAGAGTAGAGATGCCCGACATCAAGAAAGTACCCAAAAAACGATCGAACTAGAAACAGAAGTCGATACTTTGAAAAAACAATTGGGTCAATTAATCGTTCTAATCAAAAAGAGATTAACTTAGTACCCAATCTCGATTGTTGCAAATTGAACCGATTGAGGTAATGTTACTCCTCGCCCGACTCTAAATTTATCGTACCTACTAATTTATCTCTCGCCTGCCTTCTAAAGCGCGGGCGAGAGTTATTTCGTCTGCATATTCTAGATCGCCACCCATCGGCAGTCCGAAGGCAATTCTAGTAACTTTGGTCAACGGTGCGATTAGTCTACCTAAATATAAAGTAGTTGTCTCGCCTTCTACCGTTGGACTCACAGCCACTATGACTTCCTTAACATCATTAGCTGCAATTCGCTGTAGAAGAGTAGAAATATTTAATTGTTCGGGACCGATCCCATCCATCGGTGAAATTACCCCACCTAAGACATGATATTTGCCACTAAATTCTCGCGTTTTTTCTAAAGCAATTACATCGCGAGAATCGGCGACCACGCAAATTGTGTGCGGATCTCGTTGGGGATTGCGACAGATATCGCAAGTTGGTTCGGCGGATAGGTGAAAACAGACCTGACACAAGCCGACTTGCTGTTTGGCTTCAATTAACGATCGAGCTAATTGCTCGACCTCGGCTGAAGACCGTTTGAGAATGTGTAAAGCTAATCTTTGAGCAGATTTAGGCCCTACTCCTGGCAAGCGTTGTAATTGCTCGATCAGATTGGCAAGGGGGCGCGTGTAAGCCGTAATCTTTGCTCCTATAAAATCGGTTGAGAAAATTATTATACCATTTTGGATTTAGGCTTTAGGAATTAGGTTTTAGGTTTTAGGTTTTAGGTTTTAGGGATAGTGGCCACAAGCGTCTCCGCGTCTCCCCGTCTCCC
>NZ_JANPLS010000095.1:0-2420 GCF_031422475.1 Chamaesiphon sp. VAR_48_metabat_403 | reverse complement strand
AGTCAATTCCTGGCACCACATTTGATGGTTGGAACGCAACTTGCTCGGTTTCGGCAAAGAAGTTGTCAGGATTGCGATTGAGTACCATTTTACCGATCGGGCGGACTGGTACGAGTTCTTCGGGAATCAATTTGGTAGAGTCCAAAATATCGAAGCCAAATTTCAGTTCGTCTTCTTCTTCAACGATCTGTACGCCTAGCTCGTACTCTGGATAGTTACCCATTTCGATCGAGTTCCACAATGTCCGGCGATGGAAATCGGGATCTTTGCCCGCGATCTTTTGGGCTTCATCAAATACGTTGGAGTGGGCACCTGCCATCGGTTTCCAGTGATATTTGACAAACACAGATTTACCCTCAGCATTGACCCACCGGAAGGTGTGAACCCCAAAACCCTGCATGGTGCTAAAGTTACGGGGCACCGTTCGATCTGATAATGTCCACATAATCATGTGCATCGATTCGGGCACGAGCGAAATAAAGTCCCAGAAATTCGGATGCGCGGTGGAAGCCTGCGGGATTTCATTATTGGGTTCGGGCTTGATGGAATGGACGAGATCGGGAAACTTAATCGCATCCTGAATAAAGAACACCGGAATGTTGTTCCCCACGATGTCATAGTTGCCATCCTCAGTGTAAAACTTCACCGAAAAGCCCCGCACATCGCGGACGCTATCTGCCGAGCCGCGCGAACCGCCAACAGTCGAAAACCGGACAAATACAGGCGTTTTGGTCGCTGGGTTTCCTAAGAACTTCGCCTTGGTAAATTCGGACATCGCTTCATAGGGCTGAAAATACCCGTGTGCGCCCGCGCCCCGCGCGTGGACTACCCGTTCGGGGATGCGCTCACGATCGAATGCCGATAATTTTTGTTGGAAGTGAAAATCTTCGAGCAATGTTGGCCCCCGTCCGCCCGCTTTGAGCGAATTATCGGTGCTGCTCAGTGGCACACCCTCATCGGTGGTTAGTCGTTCGCCTGGAGCGGTGCGATAGTTTTCTAGGCTCTGATTTTTGCTTTGCTCGTCAACTGAATTCTGTTCGCTCATGGTAATCTTGGAGGTTGCTGTTCTAGGCTCTCTAATTAGCTTGCGTTGTCAATTTATTACTTGGATGGAGGGAAAGTAAATCGAGTTTCCAAATACTTAAAATCACTGCGCTTTTTCAATCTAGGCATCAGAGATTTTTTTTAGCTCTGTCTTTGGGTAGAGATCGGATCGATCGCCAAAAAAAAGTAGATCTAAGGTCTCAAGCTACCAAACCGATCTGGTATTACGTTCGCTGATAATGCGATCGAAAAAATAATTTATCTTGTAATCCGGGAGCCTGGTTTCAGTGCTAGATAGCAGGCAGGAACTAACTATTATTGCTATCCCCAGCATAAAAGCAAACATTAAGCCAAGCTTCTTATGACTTATCGCTTGAACTATAAGTAAAGATATCATCCGAAAATAAATCGTTGCAATATCGAAAAGATTTGGTACTAGGCGATCGCAGTTAATTTAGTCGCAAAACACTTGAGTCAACTAAATTATTCACGGATATTGATGGTGCCGATCGCTCAGAAATACAAATGCTAAGTATATAGATCGATCGCTAAAATAATGCTTTCAAATTTAAATTATATCGATCGCTACTTACGTCAGAGATCGACAGGTATATTCGCCGCTAGGGAAACTTGGAGGTGTGGGAAGTGTGGGGCGCAGGGAGATTTGTAATTTCAGCATCCTCCCAACTCCCATCTCCTCAGCTAATTCAGCTAAAATAAAAGTGACAAAACTTCTGTTAAGATAATATCGACCGTGCGCGCACAGATTCTGGCTTGGCTCAACAATAACGTCCCTCCTAAACGAATTCAACATATACTAGGAGTGGAACGAATGGCGATCGAACTAGCCGAACATTATCAGCTAGATGCCGCTGTTGCCGCACGCGCTGGATTAATGCACGATCTGGCAAAATATTTCAAACCCCAACGTTTATTAGAACTAGCAAGAGCCGAAGGACTGCCGATCGATGAAGTGGATATAGCCGCACCTCACTTATTACATGCCGATGTCAGTGCGATCGTTGCCAGACAAGAATTTGGAGTCACAGATCCCGAAATTCTTCAAGCAATTGCCGACCACACATTAGGCAGACCCGGAATGGGTGCGATGAGTTGTATCGTATTCCTCGCCGATACCCTCGAAGCTGGACGTGGCGACACGCCAGAATTGCACTCACTTAGGGCATTGAGCTACCAGAACTTGCATCGAGCAGTTTGGCACACTTGCGACTACTCACTCCAATATCTGTTATCTACTCGTTGTCTCATCCATCCCCGCACGATTCGCACCCGTAATTGGGCGATGAATGCCAGTTACGATCTGGGCTTTAGGGATTAGGCTTTAGGCTTTCGGTGTGCCTACGGCAGGCTATCGC
>NZ_JANPLS010000094.1:0-10967 GCF_031422475.1 Chamaesiphon sp. VAR_48_metabat_403 | reverse complement strand
CAAAAATATTGAGGATGTCTGAAAATATATAGCAATCCTATTTGATTTATGAGAATTCTTATTCTTCCCTCTGCGCTCTCTGTCTCGATCTGCAAACCGTCGGGGAACAGAGGCGTGCGTGCATCGCTGCGCCTCTGCGGTTAAACTAACACCAAGATTGCATCTTACAAATGATTTAGGACTGCTATATTTGATGGCAACTGACTATCCACTATCAACTATTCACTAATTCATGGATATTCCCCGTTTACATCCAGATACGATCGAAGAAGTTAAAGCCAAAGTCGATATTGTCGATGTGATTGGCGGACATGTCGTGCTGAAAAAACGGGGTAAGGATTATTTAGGTAATTGTCCGTTTCATCAAGAGAAATCGCCGAGCTTTTCTGTTAGTCCTACCAAGCAGATGTATTACTGTTTTGGCTGTCAGGCGGGGGGCAATGCGATTACTTTTATGATGGAGTTGGGGAAGCAATCGTTTACAGAAGTTGTCTTAGATTTGGCGCGGCGATATCAGGTTCCCGTTCAAACATTGGAACCAGAGCAGCGTCAGGAATTACAGCGACGACTTTCTCAGCGAGAGCAGTTGTATGAAATTTTGGCGATAACGGCGAACTTTTATCAACATGCATTAAACCAGCCGCAGGGAGCGACAGCTCTGACTTATCTAAAGGAAGAACGCGCCTTTAGTGACGAAACAATTCAGAGTTTTCAACTCGGTTATGCGCCTGCTGGCTGGGAAACTTTAGCTAATTATTTAATCGAACAAAAGAACTTACCACCGCAAGCGATCGTAGCAGCGGGACTTGCGATCGCGCGTAAAGATGGCAATAGTTATTATGACAGATTTCGCGATCGATTGATGATTCCGATTCGCGATTTGCGGGGTAGAGTTATTGGTTTTGGCGGACGTACTTTAAGCGACGAGCAGCCAAAATATCTCAACTCGCCAGAGACAGAATTATTCGATAAAGGTAACACATTATATGGACTCGATCGCGCGAAAGATGCGATTAGTAAAACCGATCGTGCGGTAATAGTTGAAGGTTATTTTGATGTGATTGCGCTCCATGCGGCGGGAATCGATAGTGCGGTGGCTGCGCTCGGTACGGCGTTGAGTTTGGCGCAGGTAAAACAGTTAGTTAAGTTTACCGAATCTAAACAAATCATCCTCAATTTCGATGCGGATAAAGCGGGTAATATTGCCGCCGAACGCGCAATTGGTGAGGTTACCGATTTAGCTTATCAGGGACAATTACAATTACGCATCCTCAATTTACCGACGGGAAAAGATGCCGATGAGTTTTTAAAAAGTCACACTCCGCAGGATTATTTAAATTTACTCGATCGCGCGCCACTGTGGTTAGATTGGCAAATCGATAAAGCGATCGAACATCAGGATCTCACGCAAGCCGAGCAATATCAAGCGGCTACCCAGAAAATTATTAAACTGCTGCAAAACATCACCGATGGTACTACTCGCACCCATTACCTGAAAAAGTCAGCCAGTTTATTAAGTGCTGACGATGCGCGGATGGTACCGTTATTAATTGAAAATCTCCAGACAGCAATTAAGGGACTCAAACCACTCCCAGAACCTAAGTTTGGCGGGAATAATTTACCTGTAAATCGATCGAACCCACCTAAATATTCCCCGCCACCAGCTACCGATTATCCCGATCTGATCGAAGATATCGAGTATACACCAGCAGCAGCAAGACAAGAGCAACCCGCAGCAGTAGCTCCAGTCAGCATCCATCCCAATCAAAGACTCATCGAACAAGCCGAGAGTTTATTGCTGCGGATTTACCTCCATTATCCCCTCCACCGCCTGACAATTATCGACGCACTAGATTCGATCGATCTCACATTTACACTCGCTCACCATCGCTTCTTGTGGCAGCAGATTATCGAGCGATCCTCCTCTGGCTACAAAGATTCTCAATCGGAGGAAATTGACTATTTAGACGATCGATTGATTGCTAAATTACAAGATTCGATCGCCGAACATCCCGTTCGATCTAGTCAAGTCAAACATCTCTTTAATTTAGACGAACATACCGCCGAAGAAATTCAACGATCGCCATTAGTATTGAGAGCTGCGATCGCTTGTTTGGAAAAATTTGCCTGCGAACAAAAGCGTAAATATTATCTCAATAAATTACAGAGCAAAGAGCCTGAAGATCTAGCAAAGAAAGTCGAATATTATCAGTTGTTTATAACAACCCAGCAGCGGCTTCAAGAAATAGAAAAACAGCGCAATGTAACTATTAACGATCTAATCTCTTTCATGTAGTTATCTAGATAACTACTCCCTATTATCTAGCCCCTATATTAAGCACACTCTAACGACTCTCTAGTATCTCTCCCCGTCGTGGGATTAGTGCCTTTGGCAACCTTACATAACTTCATTTGAATGTCTTTGCGAAGCAACACATCGGTAAAATCGGCACCATCGATAATTGCACCGTCAAAGTTAGTCACAGAAGTAGAAGCACCAATTAAAATCGCATTGGTGAGATTGACATGGGTGAGTCGTGCTGTATCTAGCAACGAATTAGTGAGATTCGCACCAGTCATGTCTGCCGATTCAAAATTACCACCAATCAAGCTTACCCCAGTCAGATTGGCATTAATAAATTTACCATTACGTACTGTTGCTTGCGTAAATTCGTAAGTAGTTAAGTCTTTGCCCGTAAAATCAGCATCGTTAGGTAATATTGCCTTGGTAAAATCGTCTGCTAGTACTGGATCGGGATAAGAAATCGCGATCGTAACCAGCGAGATCGCTACCAATAATATTGGCAAAAATAACCGCGCGATCGTCTGACAAAAACTAAACTTCATGATTATTTACTGCTAATCGATCGTAAGTACCTACATCAATCGATCTTAGCATTTTCTAGCCAATTCTTCTACACAGAATAGCTGTGGTGTCGATCGAGCTACAGCAGTATTTTGCCGCAGCTCGAAGCTCGATCCACATTTAACCTCTTATTATCTCGTCTGCTCAACTTTAAATATCGATGAATACTCACTTCACCTAACTTCATTATGCTGGCGGCTCTGGAGTTTGACATCCCGATGAATACGGAAGTTTCGATCGCGTCAAGCTAGCTCCTGTCAACACCTTAACAGATCTAACTCCGTGAAATTACGGAAGCCTGTCGATCTGGCTTGGTAGCTAGCGACGACTATTAGCAGGTACTATCGCTCCTGTAAACGGATCTGGAGATCGATCATGAAATTACTTAGCAAACATTTTGAAAAATATCGGTGAAAAATAAATCCAAAAGCTATTCTCAAGCGTATAACCTAATAAGTCTGCAAACCTAATTAAATTATCCGATGGCAGTGGGTCGATCGAATAACTTAGCTGAGTAGAGATCGGCTATTTTGTTGTCACCCACCCGTCATTTTATATTTAGTCGTACTCAATTAATCAATCGATCGATTCCAGTATTCAAAAATCGATTCAGTTACTTCTTGGCTGTGTGTTTGTACCAAATCGTGGTCGGCTGCGGAGATAATTATTATAGTAGCATCGGGAATTTTTTCGGCATAAGTTTGAGCGTGCCATAAGGGAATCGTACCGTCAATTTCTCCAGCAATTACTAGCGTTGGCGTATCGATCCGATCGATGTCTTTTTCGACGGTATCGATCGCATCTTCTGGCTTGAGTCGATCGAGTAAAAACGATCGCGCGGCGGGTTGAGTAACAAGCGCATGACGAGCATTCTGAATAGTTTCAAAAGATTTTTCTCGTCCCATTAGCTTCATGAATGGTGCGATCGAATTGAGTGCTAAATCGACGAGCGGAGTCTGCCAGAATAATGGTCTCAGATGGTCGTAGCGACCGACAAAACTATCGTCTCTGATTCCGGCTGGTGCTAATAATACCATGCCTGCGAAATCGGGAGTGGAAATTGCTAAATCATGACGATCGATTGCATAAGCAGCCGCTACCCAAGAGCCGTAAGAATAACCGATTAAATAAAATTTAGATATTTGCTTTGCCACTAAAAACTCTTTCAAAAATGCAACCTGATCGCCGATAACATAGCGCAAATCTGGCTTAGAAGAATCGCCAAAGCCTAATAATTCTAGACTGATGCAGCAATAATTACTCGCTAATGTACTGGCGATCGCTCCTAATGTTTCCGCATTGCCAAAAAAACCATGTAATAAAATTACCGGAATCCCATCACCGATACTCGTATAAGCAGCAGTATATTCATTCAACTCGATCGTCTGTTTATTCATACCCGATTGACTGGTTTTCTGGTAGATATCGCCTGCTCTATAATATCAGCCGCCTGAGTAACTCCGCCAGATGCCGCGATCGCTTGTTTGAGTCTCAGGGCATTTTGACGGTAACTTTCCTGCGTTAATACTAGTTGCAGTGCAGCGTGCAAGTTCTTATCTGTTAACTTACTCAATGGGACGATTTCACCCGCACCAATCCACGCAATCCGCGCGGCGACACCCGGCTGATCGTTAGTCACCGGAATCGCCACCATCGGAACGCCGGATGTGAGGCATTCTAAGGCGGTATTCATCCCCGCATGAGTGATTGCCACCGCCGCCCGTTCCAACAGGTCTAGCTGGGGCGCATAGCTCACAACCAGCGGATTTCCCGGCAACTCAGGTAACGAATCGACACTAGCACCACCGAGCGAAATTACCAACTGAGCATCTAACCCCACGCAAGCACTCGCGATCGTTTGAAAGACATCAGTTAATTGATTTTGCAACGTCCCCATCGACGCATAAATCAACGGTTTACCAGTTAATTTATCCCACGGAAAATCGACTGGCTTGCGACTATTGCGATCGTGATACGGGCCAGTAAAATGGAAATAACTCGGTAAATCTTGACGAGGATATTCAAATTCAGCAGGCTGATGAGTTAAAACTGCTAATTGTGAATCAGCACTAGTTTCGTCTGGCAATTGCCACAGTTTGCGATAATTCATGCGTAAAGTTTGCATTGATTTACCAAATGGGTTGGTTAAATGATAAACAACCCGATTGCGAAGTACCGCCCACCAAGCTAAATTATAAATCCAAGTCGTAAAAAACGGCGGCACGGTCGGCTCTTGGTTAAAAGGCAACGCACTGCAAAGAGTCACGAAGGGGATGTCTAAAAAGTCAGCAACCAAACCACCTTCGGGCGCAATTTGATCGACTAATAAAGCATCCACTTTGGCATCATCTAACACACTCGGCCCTTCTTCTAAGAAAATCAGTGCGGATTTTTCGATCCAATCCATCGTATAGCGTAAAGCTGCCAAACCGCTCAATTGTCCGAGTTCTGCAAACAACTTTTCGCTCGCTCCCGCCGGAAATTCGCTTTCCCCGATCGATCTAAATTCTAAGCCAGCCGCTAATACTTTCGACTCAGCATCGACTATTCCAAAAAAAGTCACTCGATGCCCCCGTCCTTGCAGTTCTCGACCTAACGGTAACATTGTATTCAGATGACCAGTTTCAGCAGGGCAAAGCAGACCGATGTGAGACATGTTAGAAATGGGAGTGTGGGGGGTGTGGGGGTGTGGGGGGTGTGGGGATACTTGCATTTCCCTATCCCCTCCCTAATACCCAAAGCCAAAAGCCTGAAAAAATAGCTAAGATCTGAATAGGTGAGCCTGTGCGATCTTTTACAACTTTACCGGATTCGGGCGCGTTGGAACTGGATCTATTACATACTCATAGTGACGCAGGTGATCGTGAGTAGAGCATCGATAATTGTAGAGGTTTAATTTATGCAAGTTGTAGCTAGAGAACAGTCTCAAGAACAAGCTGAGTTTATCAAAAAAACGTACGGCCATTTAGCTGGTGCGGTTGGTGCGTTTATCATTATCGAGACATTCTTAATTCAGTCGGGGATTGCCGCAACCTTGGCTAGTGCCTTAACGGGGCGGTATACTTGGCTAGCAATTTTAGCTGGATTCTCGCTCTTGGGTTGGTTCTCGCGAGGACTGGCAAGTAGAGCAGATTCTGTCTCCTTGCAATATACCGGACTGGGGATATATGTAGTGATGGAAGCGATTTTATTCGCACCACTCATCTATATTGCCAATGAGCTGTATAGTCCGACGATCGTTCCCACCGCCGGAATTCTCACAACGTTAATGTTTCTGGGTTTGACCGCAGTTGCTTTTACCACTGGTAAAGATTTTACCTTTCTGGGCGGCGCGCTCAAAATCGGTGGCTTTGTCGCACTAGGTTTAATTATCTGTAGCGCGATCTTTGGCTTCGATCTCGGATTATTTTTCTCTGTGTTGATGGTAGGATTTGCCATGGCGGCGATTCTTTACGATACATCTAAGATTATGTATCACTATACCAAAGACCAATATGTGGCAGCATCCCTAGAGCTATTTGCTTCAGTAGCATTGCTGTTTTGGTATGTCATCCGCATCTTAATGTCGTTATCTCGCCGTTAAGTTAAGTCAGGGAATACAGCACTTTTTATGTTAGCAAGGTACACATCCCCGGCTGTCTTGTCTCGCATAATCCGGGAGGGAACCTCCCGGCTGCGAGCCGCTTCTTGAAGAAGTCGGGGATGTAGCGCGTCAGATTAACGAGTTAACTGGTGTATCTCACAAACTTGCAATTTGCTGTAGGTGTTAAAGCGGAAGGGTAAAGGGTAAGGTTTGAAAGCAATAAACTCTCCCCTATTCTCTATTCCCTATCCCCTGAAGTCTCAACTTCCTCGCTTGTGGCAACTCCCACCAACTCAAATGAGGTAATTCATGATGCTCTTCATGATAGCCAAAGTGATAACAACTAATAAACGACCAAAACTCAGAAACAGGCGTGCTGGTAGCATGACAATCATTGACATAGCCATCGCTAGGTTCGCGGTGGGGTAAAAATGTCCCAAATAAAAATAATTGGAACGAACTAGCTACAGAAGGGAACACCCAAAACCAAGCGAGATTGCCTTCGGGAACGCCAAATAATTGATGCACTACATGAAACGTCGAAATTAGTAGCCCCAACCGCAGCCAACTCCAGTAGTTTTGCATAAAGTTAAAGTACCAGCCAAAAAAATTTTGATGCTTGCCGTTGTGAAAGTCCGGATCGCCTACCCGTGCTGGTAGCTCGTGGTGGAGATGATGCATCTGGCGCATTTTGGTAAATGGAAACATTGCATAGACAAATAATACAAACCACCCGATCGCATCATTGAGCTTGGGGTTGGTAGGTACGATCGAGCCATGCATGGCATCGTGCGCCGTCACAAACAGTCCCACATACAAAAACATTTGCACGGCAAAGCCGCCACATTTCGCCCACAGGGGCATGTTTGCCAAGTCTACGCTCAATAAGAGCACCGTGCTCGTCGCCCAAATTCCAATTAATGACAGTGCTATCCAGAGTCCTCGATTTGTCTTATATCCCACGATGTGTTACCCCGATCGCCCAATCTACTAAACATTTCTTCACTTATCGTAACGTTTCTCAATCGATAGAGATGGGAGCAGAGAGCGGGGAGTGGGGAGGATTTTGAATTAAAAATCTATCTATTCTCCCCGTCCCCCATCTCCCCGCTTTCTAAAAAGATCGCTGCCAAATATTAAAAAAAAGTATCAAACTTAACCAAAACCTAATTTTCCCTAGATAATTTAGCTATCATAAAGATAAGTAAAGTTTATCGGTAGTATAACGGGGATCGTAGTAATGGCAGATCGAGCGAGTTGGAGCCAAGCACAAGAAATAGCAGTATATCATCCAGGTCAAAAAGTTGAAATCAAGCACCGTCCGGGAGTTGTGGACACAGTGATTGCTTACGATCCCATGATGGTACCGCCGATCGTCCTTGCTAGCGATCCCCAGCCTCGCTACCCAGAAGAACTCACCCTAGTCGATCGACCTGCAAAGATGTTCGATTGGCTCAATCCTTGGGCTAGAAACCAGATCGGTTCGTCTTTAGCAATGACCCAGCAGTAAAATGTGCAGGTAAAGTAATTCTCGACCGATCGCATCATCAATGGCAGCGATCGCACCTTAACAGACAATTGCGAATTGTAACGCGACGATCGCACCTGAGTACAGTTTTCTGCGATACTGATAAACCGATAAAAGAATAATTGTTGGGACGATCTCATGCGGGATGCTGTAACAAATCTCATTAAAACTTACGATATAACAGGCCGTTATTTAGACCGTAACGCCATCGATAGCCTCAAATCATATTTTGATACTGGTGCGGCGCGAATCGCTGCTGCTGGGGTAATTAATGCCAACGCAGCCGCAATTGTCAAAGCAGCAAGTTTGAAATTATTTGACGAACTCCCAGAATTAATCCGTCCGGGTGGTAATGCTTATACCACCAGACGTTATGCTGCTTGTTTGCGGGATATGGATTATTATCTGCGGTATGCTAGCTACGCGATCGTGGCTGGAGACACGAATGTCTTAGACGAGCGAGTGCTGCAAGGTCTACGGGAGACTTATAATTCGTTAGGTACTCCAATTGCGCCAACCGTTCGCGGTATCCAAATTATCAAAGATCTAGTCAAAGACCGATTAGCATCGACGGGTGTTACCGATACTAGCTGTGTCGATGCGCCATTCGACCACATGACACGCGAGATTAGCGAACGAGACATTTAGGTTATCATCGCTGCCATTCTACTCAATTCATTAAAAAGCGATCGCTATTCAATGCTAGTTTAAGCAAGGGTGGCGATCGCTTTTTAGTTATCGACGTAAATCGATGTATTTAACTTTGGATGGCTCTTTTAAGAAAAGACCGAGGTAAAATCGCCTCGGTCGATTTTTTCTAAGCGACTGGCTCTGGAGCCACAGCGGTTAAACTATCTAAAGACAGCGGAATCAAATCGCAGGTACTAGTCAAACCCAATAACATTTGTTCGTTGGGGTTGATGATTTTACCAGTAATACCACAGCGTTCTTCCGCATTTGCAGTTGCAGCAACGGTAGCGCGGATATCTTCAGAAGTGAACCGATGACGATAATCGCCAGATTTCTGTTGGACGTATTTCCACAGCACCTCGCGGATTAAGGCTTGATATCCTTGATGGCCAGAAATTTCTTTCAGCCGTTCTTTTAGCTCGCGCTCCAGGCGAATGCTAGTTACCTCCATTTCGGTGGTGGGTGTCCGCTTTAATGTATGCATTATTAAGTTGCTCCGAGAACTCGATCTAGACAGGGTGGTGTATTTAGTGTAGTACTTTTTGCGTTAAATAGCAAACATTTCCTAAACTTTACTAATTATTCAGTACTAAGGTACATTTGTCAGATTTTTGTAAAAATCGACAGTTACGGAATTTAGCGATCGGCGGTTGTATTTGAGATTAGGACTCAATTATTTAGGTGAGTGTTACTAGTAATAATTCTAACAATTTTGGTAGGATCGGATGACGAATGAGCTAGCGACAGGGCAGATAATTATCATTCCTTGAAGCAAAAACTTCTCATTTAAGTAAGCCATCGGATCGCACCCTCACAATTTCCTCACAAGTTTTCTCTAAGCTACAGCGATAAGCCAGTAACCCGACTTCATCAATCTGACCCTATGTTGAAATTGATTTATACTGAAGCAGCCCCACATTTGGAACTACTAACGTCTAATCTTGAAGATTGGGTCGAACAAAGGCTCGGATTTGCGACATCGATTGGAGAAAAAACTTTTGTCAGTGCGGTAAAGGCGAGCTTCTTATTGCCAGAGCTGGTGTGTGAAGCGACAGCACTCAATTTCTATTTAGAGCGCGAAAATGTGACAACGGTTACGGCTAGTAAGTGCGATCTCGACAGAGTAGAAATAGAACTGACTGGCTATTGGCTCTCCAATCGGATAGATAGTCCAGAAGGAATCTTCATTACCAGATTGCCCGATCTGGTAGAATCTTATCTGTGGGAACTATGGGACAGTGCCAATCGCAGATCGGTTGCTAGCGACGGCGCGATCGGTTGAATCCATTTACCACGACCCCATGCTATTTTAAGATCGTTAAGTAAATCTCGATCGCGGTCTTTATAGTTCGACTTGAAAAAACAACGCCTGGATGTACTATTAGTAGAACGCAAACTGTGTGACTCTCGGCAGTTGGCACAACGCTGGATTCAAGCGGGAGAAGTGCGCGTTAATGGTGAAGTGGTAGATAAAGCTGGCACGGCAATTTTACTCACAGCCATGGTAGAAGTTAAAGCCAGGGCGAGATTTGTCTCTCGTGGTGGTGAAAAATTAGCCAAAGCTTTAGATGTATTTGAGATTGTCACTCACGATCGGATTTGTCTCGATGGGGGGATATCTACAGGCGGTTTTACAGACTGTCTGCTCCAAGCTGGTGCCAAACAAATCTACGGGATCGATGTCGGCTACGGACAAGTAGACTGGAAAATTCGGACAGACGATCGGGTAATATTGCGAGAGCGCACGAATATTCGCCATTTAACTCCCACCGAACTCTACGGCGAACCGATCGAGGATAACTATCCAGTCAGATTACCAGATTTAGCCGTTGTCGATGTTTCCTTTATCTCCTTAATTAAAATTTTACCTGCATTAAAGCTGCTACTGGCACCTCCACAAGAACTCGTATTGCTAGTTAAACCGCAATTTGAGGTGGGTAAAAGTGCGATCGGGAAAAATGGAGTGGTACGAGATTTATCAGCTCAAGCCGGGGCAATTTCCGGGGTATTAGCAGCAGCATGTGAGTTAGGTTGGGAATATCGCGGCTTAACTTGGTCGCCATTAGTCGGTCCCGCCGGAAATATTGAGTATTTATTGTGGTTAAATACAAATGGTGATGAAGCAGTTACCACACCCGATTTAACCGAAATCCGATTGTTAACAGCGTCCGCATATCAGGCGTTGCTTTGAAGGGAGCGGGGAGCGGGGAGTTCGGAGATAAGAGATGGGAGTTAGGCTTCAAGCTTTAAGTTTTGGAACTGCGTTCATACACTCCCCACACTCCCAGTCCCCCAGTCCC
>NZ_JANPLS010000093.1:0-9474 GCF_031422475.1 Chamaesiphon sp. VAR_48_metabat_403 | reverse complement strand
TACCAGCGTTGTGGATCTAGATTTTTCGCCCGAATTTTCTAAAGCAGTAGAAGAGAAACAAATTGCCGAACAACGCGCTCAAAGAGCCGTCTACGTCGCCCAAGAAGCCGAGCAAGAAGCCGAAGCCAACGTCAACCGCGCGAAGGGTCAAGCAGAGGCGCAACGCCTGTTACGGGAGACGCTCACAGCCGAATTATTGCAGAAACAAGCGATCGATAAATGGGATGGCAAATTCCCGCAGGTAATGGGCGGTAATGGGGCACTTCCCTTTATTAATATCGATACCAATAAAGTCAAATAAATGAGATCGATCTAATTAAAGATCGGTTCGATAACAAATCCCCGACTTCTTGAAGAAGTCGGGGATTTACCTCACTGGTAATATTTCACAATTTGGAGCAAATGACTGACAGCAAATCCGCGTTAGATAGATCGCCAATTTATATCGAAGTCAAAGCATTTCTCAAACTTGCTATTCCCCTCGCTGGCGTTCAACTCGCCCAAGCTGCGATCGGGTTTGTCGATACCTTAATGATGGGCCGGATGGGGCTAGAAACCCTCGCTGCGGGTGGATTAGCCGCCCTGACATTCAGCGTATTTTTGTACACGACTTCAGGTATTTTAATGGGCGTAAGTCCGATCGTCGCGACGGCTTATGGTGCTGGCGATAAGCAGCAAATCGAGCGGATCGTCCGCCAAGGCTGTCTGCTCGTCATGGGGTTAGCCATCCCGATTGGATTCGTCATTGCCAATTTCGACCTGCTGATGCGCCATCTAGGGCAAGCTGAGACGACGGTAGTGTTGGGCAACACCTATCTAGATATCATGGTGTGGGGATTTTTCCCTGCCTTGGGGTTTGCCCTGTTGCGGAGCGTTGTGGCGGCGATGTCTCACACCAAGATTGTGATGGCGATTGCGATCGGTGGGACGATAATTAATATCGTCGGCGACTATGCGCTCGGTTTTGGTAAATTTGGATTTCCCCAACTGGGAATTGCGGGTTTAGCACTAGCGAGCATCTTCGCAATCTGGGCGATGTTTCTATCGTTAGTCGTCTACATTTTCACCCAAAAAGAACTCAAAACCTACCGATTTTTTCGGCAGATCTATCGATATGACATCCAGATTTTAACATCATTAATCCGCGTTGGCGTACCGATCGGCGTTGCCACCGCCTTAGAAATCGGACTATTTACGAGCGTCACTTATCTAATGGGAATATTGGGTACGGAAGTGCTCGCCGCACATCAAGTCATCCTCCAAACGATCGCGATTACATTTATGGTACCGCTGGCAATGTCTTACGCTACAACAATTCGCGTCGGACGAGAAATCGGACAAAATAATTTAGCAGGTGCAACTCGCGCCACATATGTCAGCGCGGCGACTGGCTTAGGATTTATGCTGCTCATGGCAGCAATTTTACTGTTATTTCCCGATCGGATTATCGGCATTTTTATCGACATTAACGATCCAAACAATGCCAATGTCGTCACCTTAGCTACTAAAATGATGACGATCGCGGCTATTTCCCAAATTTTAGATGGCCCTCAAAAGATTATCATTGGTGCTCTCTACGGGTTGCAAGATACTCGCATTCCCATGTTACTCAGTCTCTTTGCCTTCTGGGGCATCGGGTTGACGAGTGGCTATTGGTTGGGATTTCATACCTCACTCGGCGGTAGCGGTTTGTGGATCGGACAATCGATCGGCATTGCTATTTCCGCAGTCATCTTTTGGTGGCGTTTTCATCACTTATTAGAGACTAGGGAGTAAGTTTACTAATGATTGTAGATTCAGTTCTAATCCCAAGTCACCTAATTCATGCTATGGTTGAGATCGATTGGCGATAATCATTCTCACATTTTTTTCATGCTAGAGATTCAGCAATTAGCTGTCAATTACCGTGGCGTGCGTGCTTTGGATCGAATTGACTTCCGGATCGAACCAGGGGAACTGGTGGGGCTAATTGGGCCGAATGGAGCGGGTAAGAGTACATTACTGAAGGCGATGTTGGGACTAATTCCGACTGCCAGCGGTACGATAAAATATTGTACTTGTCCATTGTGTCAGCATTTGGAACGGGTGGCATACGTACCTCAAAGATCTCAGGTTGACTGGGATTATCCGATTACGGTTTGGAATGTGGTGATGATGGCGCGTACTCGTCAATTAGGCTGGTTGCGTCGTCCGGGTGCAGCGGCGAAGGCAATCGTCAATGGGGCACTAGATCGAGTTGGGATGTTAGATCTAAAAGATCGGCGGATTGGGGAGCTTTCTGGTGGGCAACAACAGCGCGTATTTTTAGCCCGCGCCCTCGCTCAACAAGCAGATTTATTCTTATTTGACGAACCATTTACTGGCATCGATAAAAAAACTGAAGCCGTACTTCTGGAAGTTTTTGCCGAACTAAGAACTGCGGGTAAAATTTTGCTAGTTAGTACCCACGAATGGGGAAAATCTTTGAGTCAACTCGATCGAATTTTACTGCTCAACCAAAGCCCGATTGCTTATGGTTCGCCAGCAGAGGTAATGACTCCAGCTAATCTACAACGAGCTTATGGTGTCTCATTTCATCAGCATGACAGTCGAGATCCTGGAGCAGATTTATTCTGTTAATAGATCGCTGTTTCAATTATTAATCCTAAGATGCTAAATTTTCTCGTCGAACCTTGGCAGTATGAATTTATGCGAAATGCGATCGCAATTGGCATTCTCGTCGGAATTTTATGCCCGGTAGTCGGTAGTTATCTAATCGTGCAACGGATGGCATTGTATGGAGACGTAATCGCCCATGCTGTATTACCAGGATTATCACTTTCATTCTTCTTGGGCATCGATATTGCGATCGGGGCGTTTATATCTGGCATCATGGGTGCGGGAACTATTTCCTGGATTCGATCGCAATCGAGAGTCAAAGTCGATGCGGCGATGGCTTTAACCTTTTCTAGTTTCTTTTCAGTCGGAATTATCTTGATTTCTGTACTCAGAAATAATATCGATCTAGATAGTTTCCTCTTTGGCGATATTTTAGGCACTACACCAACCGATATCTATCGAACGGCAAGTGTAACAGCATTAATTATTACAGCAGTTTGCTTATCTTATAAAGAGTTATTGTTCTATACATTCGATCGAACTGGAGCCGAAGCAATGGGTTTACCAGTTAGAGTTATTCATCTGGGATTTATGTCCGCAATCACGCTGACGATTATTGCCAGTATGCAGGCAGTAGGCGTAATTTTAGTGATTTCGCTATTAGTTGGGCCAGCTTTGACAGCATATTTACTCGTAAAAGAGTTACATCAAATGATGATTGTGGGTGCAGTTATCGGTGCGTTTTCAAGTTTGAGTGGAGTATATATTAGTTTTCATCTCAAACATGTGCCATCTGGCCCTGCGATTGTAATTGTATCTTCAGGATTATTTATCCTCGCGTTATTATTTAGCCCCTCTCAAGGTATTCTCACCCAGCGATTTAGATTGCCATCTTAATTAATCGCGCGAGATCTGTATAATTTGATTGCAGAATTGACGACAGTTTCAAGTTCTTTGACCTCCGACTGAAGTGAGATCGTCCCGCTGGTGGCTACCTCCGCATTTGCCTGCAATTTCTTGGTAATAATCCGGACGAGATTGATATCTTCACTAGACAATTTATCGGTCAGTGTTACTACCTCTTTACTGAGTAAACGCATCAGATGTTTGGCTTCGTCGAGCGTTTGAATTGAGTTGCTCACAGACTCCTTCACCTGCTGAACTTGGGTATCGGCATGATTAATCGAATTTTTGACTGCGCCAGCTCGTTTGAGCGAAGATCTCATCTCGGCGATATCTTCTTGTAACTGTGCTTTAGTTAAAGCCAAGCCAGTTTGAATGCCAATTTGTCGCAGCCATTCTACTTCCATTTCTTGCCATTCGCGATAGCCAAAGCATTGATGTACGGAAAGTAGCCCAAATAACTCATTGCGATCGCCGATAATGGGGACAACCATCATTGCTTTAACTGCATTTTTGACCAAATTATCTACAAATTCGGCACCGATGCCAGCTTCGTGGATATTGTCGATCGCGTGGACGCTGCGATGATGGCCTGCTTCGCTGCTGTTGTATACTGCCAAGCACGGATCGGCAAATACCGACCCCAGTAGTGGTGCTAACGCAGGTAAAGTCGATTCGGCATAAACTCTGCCGCTACTTTGGTCGCTAATACTGTAAACGATCGCGCGATCGCCTTTTAAAATAGCTTGAGCTTGAGCCGTTGCTGTTGCCAATACATCGGTGCGAGTGCGACATTGATGAATTTTTTGAGTTGCAGAAACGAGCAGTTCGTTGTAATATTTTTGCCGATCGAGCGATGACTGAATTTTTTGACACTCCGACCATCTGAGGGCGTTATCTACCGCCCAGCCGATCTGACCTGCCATTTGCACTGCAAGCGTTATTTCTTCTGGCTTCCAGATGCGCGGTGCGTCACATTGATGGGCGATCAGCAACCCATACAACGCCCGATCTGGTAGTAATAAGGGTACGACTAAGTTAGCTTTGACTGCAAGTTTGCTCAGGGTCTCGATATGACAATCTGTAATCCTGGCTTCATAGATATTATCGATCGCACTGACTCTTCCTTGACGGTAGCTATCGATATGTCGCGCCTGAAAACAAGGATCGTCGATCCTGGTTGCTTGAGTTTTCGGAAATCCTAGAGCTACCGACTCGGCAACGATTTCGCCCAAGCTCTCTGGCTGTAAACTATATACCACCGCGCGATCGCAGTTGAGAGCTTCTTTAACACTTTCTACACTTGCCTGAAGAATATCTTCTGTTCTGGAGCAGTTATGAATTCTAGAGATCAGATTGGTGAACATAGTTACAGCAAAAGACATCTGAATGGGTTGGGAGCAGATATGCTACATTAACTAGTGTAAACCAGCTAGCAACTTTTTATACATCACGTTCGTGCGGGCAGTTAAGGATCGATCGGCGATAATGCGTCAATGTGCCGATCTGTCAATCCTGGCGACAGCTCTGTATCTGTGAATAATATAACCTATTCTAATTTTTTCACTCAGTATTTACGCAGTTTGTCTTAGTAATCTTACCGATCTGTCGTACTGTTGCTGCGCCGATCGATTTCCAGTTCTGGACATTTCAACGGGTGAGGACTAGCTCCGCTCTGTAACAACCGAGGGATTAATCCCGCAGCCATCCAAATAAATCGCCCAAAGTGAGCTGAAAATCTTTGGCAAATTCAGGCACGGGTAATACATCGATCTCTTCATCAAATACTTGGGTCGATTACCTACGGTAGGCTACGCCAACGATCTGTTGCATCGACAAAAATCGATCGTTCGGCTGGATTTCAATTTAGTTCTATTTTATCATTTTCCTGAAATTAGATCGATCTTTAACCTGTGACATCAATGGGTTGATAAAAGGATAAAATAGCAATAGGGCGATCGGTTAGGTTTTGAACAGATGCCAAAGAAGATTCGTGAATTAAAGCAGATTTTACGCAAATCTGGGTTTGCTGAGATAGCCGGAAAAGGCAGTCATACGAACTGGACTCATCCTAATTATGTTGGTAAACTGACCGTTTCTGGTCAAGATAGTGCAGATGCTAAACGTTATCAGGAAAAGGATGTGAGTCTGGCAATTCAAGAGGTCGAACAAGCAAAAATTCTGGAGGAAGAGAATGAACCTAACGAAGATGAAGTATGAAATGACGATCGCGTGGTCTGAAGAAGACGATTGTTATTTAGTTGGTTTCCCAGAATTTCCCGGTCAAAAATGGCGGACTCATGGCGATACTTATGAGACGGCGGTGAATAATGGTGTTGAGGCTTTAGAGTCCTTAATACTTGCTTATGAAGCCAGTGGTGAGTCTTTACCAGAACCAAAAACTATTGCTGCAACAACGCCAGGATGATTCAGAATGACTCAAATTAATCAAAATATTTTTGAAGATCTGGGTTTCTCGGCGGAGGAATCAGAAAATTTGAGAGTTAGATTATCTACGGTACGCTACGCGAACGGATTTGATGATTAGTCTGCGAAAGTTAATTCGAGTCTCCACGGGAGAGGCTTTTGCTAAGGCAAAGGCTTCGCCAACGCCAACGAATCAATGGAGTTTAGAGGAAGCAGCATTACAACTAAAAACAACGATCGATTGTGTGGAAGAATTGTTAGCAGGAAAGATCGATCGGTTTCAAATAGAGCCATTAATTACGATGTTAACTCATGCTGGAATGAAGGTTCGCGTTGAAATTGTCATAGCTTAGATTCGGCTGCCATACATGTATTCCTGAAGATCTTCTAGTGGCGCATCAAAATTATCAGACATCTCGAACATGCCCTGCATGGCGATTTCGATCGGCTACGTTCAAAGTCGAGTTAAAAAAGCCCATCAGTTATTTCAATCTTCACGAAATGAGGAAGATAATTTACTCAAACATTTTCAAGCCATTACCAAAGGAATTAAAGAACTCAAACTCAATCGATCGAGAAGAGCCGATTTTTCTGCCAATCATCTCGGTAGTAGTGTATCGAAACTCCGTCAGAAGAATACTACAGCAATGAAAAGTATGGCGGTAGCGAATAGTTTAGGGCAATTCGCGCAGTTCCTAACTTTAGGATTTACGATAACATCGTCCCAATCGAGATGCTAAAAAACCTCATCATCGCCACCCAGACAGAGAGCAGAAAATGAATGACAATGAAAATTCTCTACCAAAAGAACTAGAAAAAGGATTTTTACTCGGCCCGATTAGCATGACATTAGAGCCAGGAACAGTGACTTTCCTCGTCGGTGGTAATGGTAGTGGTAAATCAACTTTAGCTAAATTAATTACTGGTTTATATCTGCCTCAATCTGGAGCGGTTTATCTCAATGATAAGTTAATCGTCGAGCGCGACTTAGAATGGTACCGCCAGCATTTTTCAGCAATCTTTAGTGACTTTTATCTATTCGAGCAATGCTTGGGATTCGATCGGATAAATCTCGATCGAGATGTAGAACAATATTTACGAGAGCTACAACTAGATCGTAAAGTCACAGTTAAAGATGGCACATTATCGACAATTAATCTCTCCCAAGGACAGCGCAAACGACTCGCA
This sequence comes from Chamaesiphon sp. VAR_48_metabat_403, assembly GCF_031422475.1. Taxonomy (NCBI): domain Bacteria; kingdom Bacillati; phylum Cyanobacteriota; class Cyanophyceae; order Gomontiellales; family Chamaesiphonaceae; genus Chamaesiphon; species Chamaesiphon sp. VAR_48_metabat_403. Next base: position 2,358 of record NZ_JANPLS010000093.1, on the reverse strand, counting down.
TTACTTACTGCTTATCTCGAAGATCGCCCGATTTACTTATTCGATGAATGGGCATCCGATCGAGATCCATTATTCCGCGATCTGTTTTATAAAGAGATTCTCGGCAAGCTCAAAGCAAGAGGTAAAACAATCCTAGTTATCAGTCACGACGATCGCTATTTTCACCTCGCAAACCAAATTATTAAACTCGATTATGGTACGATCTCTCCAAAAGTTTGCTTTCAAGCAGAGCTAGTTTAAAAAGTCGATACCATCCTAAGACAGATCTTCGGGATCGTTTTTTTCGATCCGGTTGGGGAGCGGTTGACGGGATGGTTGGAGGCTTTGGAGCATTTCGGCAATTTGGAGATTTTCCAAAGACAGATGTTTGGCTTCGCGGAGCTTATGCCATACGGAACGAGACATCAAGAGGCTGTGTTTGACGCGGACTGCGCCGATTTGTTGGAAGTATTCTTCGCGTTCGGGTTGATAGTCGGCGGAGACTAGTCTGAGCGGCTGATTGGGGAGATATTGACAGGCTCTGGCTAGTTGTGCCATCAGCTCTGGATAGAGCCAAGTATAGGCGGGATGAACGGTCAATTCGGCTTGATGAGTTTGAGGCTCTTCACTTACCGACGATTGCCGATCTTGATTTAAGGATAGCCGATAATACCCGATCGCGGCTTTGCGTTGGGTTTCAAAGACGTAATTACTTACCGATTGCTTTTGTTGGAGCCATTCTTTGACTTTGCCTACCATCGTTTGGACGAGGTTAGTTTTAAAGTCATGGATTTGCCGATCGAATACTTGACGTAATAGCGGCGGCATCGATACTGTATCTAGTTGGTAGATCAGTTGCGCGTCGGTATTTCTGACGGGGAGGAGATTGGGTAAATCTGGTTCGCGTTGTGCTAGTTCTTGGAGTAATTCGGGGGCAATTTCCCAATATGTTAGGTGCGCCAGCGGTTGGAAGCCATTTTGACGGTAGAGAGCCAGAGCCGGATTATCGTTGATATCTACTTCGAGTACCCAAGTACTCGCATCGACGATGTGCTCGAAGCAATGACGTAATAATTGAGAGCCGATGTCAGCTTTGCCTGTGACTTCTTCTGGGGTTCCGGCTTGACGATCGATCGATACCCATTCTACATGCCAAGTACTGCGAGTGCGATTGAATGGCGAGACGCTGATGAGTCCGCGCACTTGTTGTTCGCATTCAGCTACGAGTAGAGCGCGGTCGGTAATACTGGGAGTGGGGATAATATTCAGAAATTGAAATGGTGCGTACCAGCGGCTCATCTGTCTGAGCAATTGGTCGATCTGAACTTTTACAGCCGGGTCGGGAATTGTTGCTTGTTGACATAAGCTGGCGATCGCGTCAATATCTCGATATTGCAATGGACGAACGATCGTCCGATCTTTAGATCCATTAGTCGCAGCCATTGTATATCCCTTGTCAACCTAGAGGTCTATCTTAGTATAACATTTCCTACTAAATTGATTTTGGTATTTGAATGCTAGCAAAATTCCCGTTAGAGATCGAGAGCTAAATTGTTTCAGTCATTCCCCTTTGCAGGGAGTGTGAGCGAGCAAAATTGAAATTACTGAAAACTACTAACTAACCTGGAGCGGTTACTTTTTGGCGAGAAGTGCATTCATGCCATCGAGTACGGCTTTCAAGCCTTCTCCAGCTTTGGCTTTATCTGGAGTTGCCGATCCCATTGCGGTTTTGACCATTTTAATCCCACTTTCGATCGCGGGGTAGCTAGAACCAGCTTTGGCTTTGAGGATTGGCTCTACAGCAGGTAGCAGCGCGCTAAATTTATCAAATTGAGCTTTGGCTTTAGTCATATCGCCACTTTTAACAGCGGTATTTGCCATTACCAATGCCGTTTTGACGGGAGTCAATTGAGCTTTTTCGGCTGCGGATAAAGCACCACCAGCGGCTGCGGGAGTGGTAGCTGCGGGAGTGGTAGCTGCGGGAGTAGTTGCAGCAGGTTCGGTAGTAGTGGTAGTACTAGTACTGGTAGTAGTAGCAGGAGTGGTTTCTGCTGTTTTATCTTTTGTGCCACAACTGGTAATAGTTAAAGCAGCACTCAGACACAAAGCGGTTAATAAACTGCTGGCTTTGAATGTAGTTGATTGAATAGACATGTGGGTGTTTTGGTAAAGTTTATGGTGGACTTGACATTCACATGATAGCGTGGAAATAGGGACTAGTGACTAGTCACCGTTCTAGCTATCTGTGGGAGCATGACTGAGGGTTCGCTACCGATAGTTCCCCACCCTTAATTCAGGAGCTTGCGCCCCTGTTCTTTTATTAATATGGATCGACCACAGACTTGGAGCGATCGCTTTGAAGGTACTCTACATCCATCG
>NZ_JANPLS010000092.1:0-5631 GCF_031422475.1 Chamaesiphon sp. VAR_48_metabat_403 | reverse complement strand
CCCGTTTACCCTGACTACTACCGAGCCGACGAGCGCGCATTTACAAGCCGTCATCGGCTACGACAGCTATCTTCAGCAGTTACTAATTCGCGATCCTTACGATCGCCAGATTGGGGAAGCCTGGGGACCAGAATTTCTCGCTCACTACGCGGCATTTGGGCCTAGAGGGATGCTGTTAGTGCCGGGAGATAAATTACACCTTTTAACCGATTTAGACCTGCCTGAGGCGGATTTATACGACCGATCGTACCAAATTCATGGGGCACTGACGCACAATCGGCGGGAAACTGCCAGTCAGATCTACGAGCAGATGGCTCAAATTGCGCCCACTCACCGCCTGACGCTAGATGCCGAGCGGCTGATTGCGGGTTACGATGGCGATGAGACGCGGGTGTTAGCCGCGATCGAGAAATCTTTGCTGCAATTTCCCGATTGTGCGAATTTAATCTTGGGCAAGCTTGCTTGTTTGCAAGAATTAGCCCGTCGGGAAGAGCGGCTGGAAATTCTGACGCGGATGTGTGATGAAAACGGTCATCCGGTCTTTTTGCAATATTACGCTCAAGAAATCGGCGATGATGGGCGAGCTGCGGAGCTGGCGATCGCGGTGTTGCGGCGGACGATTCGCCAAATGCCGACTAGTGCCCAGAATTACTATGCCCTGGCGCGAATTTTATGGTTGCAACGGGAATATACTACCGCTTTTGAACTATATCGGTTTGCGACTTGTCTGGAAGATAAAAAATCTACCTATGCTAAGACTTATTTCTTTACCGCACGGCATCGCAAGCAGACTACAACCGCGCTTAAATTACTGGAACAACGCTGGCATCGTTTGGGGACTAAATCTGTCGAACCGTTACTGACTTTATTTTGGGCGTGTAGTCAGTTAAATCGGATGACAGAAGCCTTCGCGCTCCTCGATGGGGCAATTGCCGATCTGTCAGGGCGGGATTTATCTCAGCAAAACGATCTGCTGATTGGGGCGGCAAATGCCTATGCCGAATACGGGCGATACCATCAAGCCGAAGGCATTCTCGATCGCATCCGCGAGACGATCGCACCAGCCACTTGGCGGCGGATTGCGGCGGAATTAGCCGCCAAACAAGGGGATATCGTCGGGAGTTTGGGACACTGGCAAGCGATTTTAAGCATCGAGCCACTGGGTATCGATGTCAACCGGGCGATCGCTAATTTACTCGCCGAAACTCAAGGCATTACCGCCGCCCTAGACTTTTTAAAAACCGCCTGCGATCGCTTCCCCCATAGCTATAGCCTGCATCAATTATGGAGTAGCTGGTTATTAGAAGCCGACGATTTAGTCGCCACCGAGGAAGTATTGCGCCGGATCGTCGCGATCGATGCCAGCGATGCCTGGACTCGCCGCCAATTAGCCCGCGTTTTGGGCAACCAGCGCAAGCTAACCGAGGCGAAGATCGAAATCGACATCGCCCGCGAACTCGAACCCCACAGCCCTTACGAGCGGGTGCTGCGGGGCTATTTAGCCGAACTAGCTGGCGAGAATGCGGCGGCGAAAACTGCCTATAAGGAGGCGATCGCCTTATCGATCGATAGTGAAGGGGCGATGGGTGCGTTATTATCGCTCTGTTACACCCATGAAGAGCGCGTAGCCGCCCTCGAATTCTGTTTCAACGAGTTAAAACAGCAGATTGTGATGGGCGACGGGCTGATTAACTACCAATCTCAAGCCGCCAATATCCTCCCCCCCGAAACCCTGCTGGCGCAAATGCGCGAAGCCCAGACGGAACGCCCCGATTTATGGCAAGCTTGGTCTGTATTAGTACTCCAATTACTCCAATTCGATCTCCTCGATGAGGCACTAGCCCTCGCGAAACAATTTACCGAGCAGTTCCCGCTCCTCCCCAAAGCCTGGTTGGATCTCTCCACGATTTACCGCCAACAGGAAGATAATGACAACGAAACGATCTCCCTCAACCGCGCTCTAGACATCGATCCGACTTGGAACATTCCGATCGGCAGACTCAGCCGCGTCTACGAGCGCACCGAGCAATACGAGCTGGGTAAAAAACTCCTCGAAACCGCCATTCTCCGCGAACCTCGCGATCTCAGCCACCATTGCCACCTCGCCGAATTACTCTGGAAAATTGAAGATTGCGATGCCGCCCTGGAACGCCTAAAAATCGTCGTTCAAACCACCAGCGGCGGGCATAATTACGCCTGGGCGTGGGAAAAACTCAAAGAATGGTCGATCGCAGGCGATCGCCCTGAATTCGCTGCTGGCTTGGTCCGCGAACTCACGCAGAATTACCCAGGAGCCGCCCGATCGTGGTATTTCCTCGCCGACACCCTCGAAGCCGAAGCAGACCGCCCAGAATGCCTTCTAGCCCTCGATCGGGCGATCGAACTCGACCCCTATTACACCGATGCCTACGACCTCAAAGCCCGCCTCCTGGTCCGCGCCGACGAACACGAAGCCGCATTAGCCGTCTGTAACACCACCGCCTGGGCGGAAGATCGCCCCATCTCGCTCAGAGCGAGGGCGGCATGGGTAGAACAACAGTGGGGACGACACCAAAACGCCCTCGATTTATTTCGCGAAATCGTCGCCATCGAGCCAGATTTTGAATGGGCGTGGCTGCAACTAACTCAATATTTCGATCGACTCGACAACCTCGCCGAATATCTCCCCGCCGCCCAAAAACTCGTCCACTTAGATCCCCAAGATCCAGTTAACTGGGGCTATTTAGGCGATGCTTACAACCGCACGGGAGACATCGCCCAAGCCCAATCCGCCTGGGAAAAAGCTCTCGAAATCGCGCCCCATTACGACTATGGCGGCATCTCCCTATTCGAGCTGCATTGGAAAGCCACAAACTTCGACGCAGCCACCGCGCTCCTCGCCCAAATCAAACCCTATCTAGATCCTGACGTTTATTTACCCGCTCAAATTCGCGTATCGCTCCACCATGGCGATAATGCCACCGCCGCATCGAGCTTAGAACAACTGTGTCAGTGCGATCTCGAAAATAGTCAAGGCTTGCGAGTTGCCATCCTTGCCATGAACGCTGCCAAATTGCTGTCAAATGTCGAGCAAATTCTATTCGAGCAACTCTCCGCCGCAGGGGTCATTTCTTTATCCTCAATTCGCTTCTGGTGGCTAGAAACTGCGGCAGAATTACAACAGTGGCAAAAACTCGATCGCCACATTCATACATTAAACTTCCACTCAGAAACTGGCACACAAGCCGTCCGTACTTATCTGCGACTCCTCGCCCAAAACAACCAGACAAAATCGTTGCATAATTTCATCGATCGACATCAAAAAAATCTCCGCCAAAAAACCGAACTATGGGGGGCTGTAGGTTACGTCTTGCGATTGATTCAATCCAATCATCGCATTATTAACTGGTTGGCAGATTGGCAAGATCGATCGGATGCCGAACCGTGGATGCTCACCAATCTTGCCGAAGCATTTCGCGCCGTCGGCTCAGATCTTAACGCCCGCCATATTCATGAATCCGCACTCAATTTAGCCAGCGATAATGGTAAAAAATCGCATCTAGCTTGGATGGCTTTTGACTTAGCTCGTGCTGGCAAACTCGATCGAGCTAATGAATACATCCAAAACTTACTACCGAGCGAAGATTACTCCCCAGAATATGCCTTCTTATTAGAAATTACCCAATCGGTTATCGCCGCTCGATCGCACATGAGTTCCCACGATCTCAAACTCCAACATATCTACAAACACCTAACAGCAGCTACATCTGCTTATTTACAACTTGACGAAGATATCCCGTTCTATCGTGCTTATCGTCAAGCTCTGGGAGATTTAATCGCTAAAACTTTTAGAGTGACATTACTAGTCGAATGGTTGCGAGTAAATTGGCATTTGATGTGTCGATCGCGATCGACTTGATATCCAATTTAACCACCTCTTTTAACCGCAGAGGCGCGCCAGAGCGCAGAGGTTACCTAAGCTATACTGCCAAACATCAAAAAGCCCCAGACTGGTTTCAGTTTGGAGCTTTTTAATTTGTTACGGAGAAGGTGGGATTCGAACCCACGGTAAGTTGCCCTACACAGCATTTCCAGTGCTGCGCCTTCGACCACTCGGCCACTTCTCCACAATTATGCGGATTTTGACGCTTAACTAGTATACCGTAGACTTTTACAAACTGTCAACTATTTTTGGAGCGGGACGGGGGACGGGGGAGACTGGGGGACTGGGGCAAATGCCCACAGATCTGTGCGGAGCAATAATTTTGGCTTGTGCTCTCGATCGATTTGACATACTCGATCGAGATCGCTAATATTGAGATGAATTTATTGCTATTTCGTCCGCAATTCAACTCGCTCGTTCAATCGATTTTGACGCTCTCGCCAATCGGGTAAAAGGCTTTCTAGCAAATTATAAAAGCTAGTCGAGTGATTGAGAAACCGCAAGTGACAAAGTTCGTGAATGATGACGTAATCGATGCAGTCTTTGGAGGCACTAATCAACAACGGATTGAGAAAAATTCTCCCGGCTGGGGTGCAGCTCCCCCAACGTTTCGACATGCTGCGGAGTTCAAAGCCGTGCCCTTCAATATCATGGGATGTGACTAGTTTGGCACAGTATCGATAACGTTCGCTAAATACGATCGTTGCTCGATCGCGAAACCAATTAGCGATCGATCTTTCGACATGTTCCCTGTCGAATGGTGTGGGTGTATTAACTTCTAATCTACCTTGCCAGAGCCGAATTTTGTCGCTCGAACTTTCAATTAATTTTAACCGATATGGACGACCTAAATAGCGATAACCTTCGCCAGAGACACATTCGGGGGCGGGTAATGCTAGTGCATATCGATCGAACTGACGTTGTTGTTTGGCAATCCAGGCGGCGCGGTGAATGACTTTAGATTCGATCGATTCTAATGTTGCATCTGCTGGAGCTTTGACAATAATACTACTGTCGGGATGAACTTCGATCGCGAGGGTTTTGCGGGGGGAGTATTCAAGGGCAAATGCGATATTTTTACTCCCGTATGGGACGCGATGGATCTCAGTTGACTTCATAGTTTTCAGCAATCTTGAGGATCTTGGCAATTAGTTCGTCTAAATCGCCCCAGGCAATAAATAGATTGTGAGTCTTTTTTAAGTCGTGAACTAAATCGTCGATTTCGTTCATCATCAGCTTTTGGATGTCTTGGTTATGTTGCCAATCGCGGATTTTATGTTTGGTGATAATGTCTTCAATACCGATCGATAGTAATACAAATACGTCTGAATTATCGGTTGTGTCGTCGATACCGCCATCGATTGAAATCGAGGCTAATGACGCAAAGTCCGCCTTCGCGGACTGGGTTGTATATGTGGACTTCACTTCACGAACCACGGATCGATCAATATTGTAGTCCGCGAAGGCGGACTTCGCATCACGAGCAGAGACTTTAGTCTCTAGGCTCTCTAGATTACTCGCTAGTTTATCCCGCAAAATATTGTAAAATGCCCGCGCTTGAGGGCGGGTTTGCAATGGTATGGGCACGTTAGTTGCACCGCCACTACGGAAGGTTTCTAGACATGACTTCATTTGCTGGAGATATTCGATATCGCCGAGGCGTTTGGCGCGGTGGGCATCGATCGCGGTTTGAATTAGTTGGCTCAATC
>NZ_JANPLS010000091.1:0-1961 GCF_031422475.1 Chamaesiphon sp. VAR_48_metabat_403 | reverse complement strand
ACACTATTGCTTCGACCCCTCTTTAGCACCACACGGAAAATCAGTGGTGATGGTTGTATTGACGACTAATTATGACTATTGGCAACGTATTTATGGTCGTTCAATTTACGATGCAGAGGAAATTCAAGAATCACAAATTCTCATCGATCTATTAGAGCGATTTTATCCTGGAATTAAGGGTGATATTGAGTTTGTAGATGTGGCTACACCGCTCACCTATGAGCGTTATACAGGCAACTGGCAAGGATCGAGTTGTGGTTGGCTCCTGACCAAACAAACCCTGCCGTTATCGATTAAAGGTTTGCCCAAAACATTACCAAAATTGCGGAAATTTTATGAGATCGGGCAATGGGTAGAGCCAGGTGGGAGTGTGCCAGTGGTTGCCATGTCGGGACGCAATATTATTCAACAAATTTGTCGAGAAGATAAACAGATTTTTCGCTCGATAGTACTTTGAAGATACAGAAATTACATGGAAAATAGCATGACAATAAATAAGTTAGCGGTTAAAAACTACTACTATCTAGCAGCAGGAATTCTCTCAATTCTTTTCTCTTTTACACATGCTTGGAATGGTAAAACTACTATTTTGCCTATAGTGAATGCCAGCAACATCGACCTGGCTACAAAAACAATAGTTTTTTATGTTTGGCATATTATTACGGCTGAGAATTTTGGGTTTGGTGTCTCATTTCTTATAATGGCGTTTTACAAGGATTTGGCAAAAGTTAAATTTACGGCTTGGCTCATTGTAATTATGATAATTGGTCGTTGGGTAGTTGTTTTTGGGAGCATATTATTTAAGAATTCAAACAGTCTTGCCGATACTTTGTCCGATCTAATAGCCATAATTATTTATGTCGGATTGATAATATTAGGTACGAGAGTAAAAGACAAACTTTAATCAGAGACTGGAAATACTCTAAGAGTTTTAAAATGATAATTGCTAAAATTCCTTTCACCACCGAACAATTTCTTCAGGTATTCGAGAAGTATAATCAAGCTATATATCCGTTTCAGTTTGCACTAATTCTAGTTACAATTACCGCAATTTTCCTGGCAGCAAGTCGAAAACCATTCGCGAACAAGCTTATTTCATGCTTGCTTGGTTTTCTCTGGCTATGGACGGGGATTGTTTATCATTTAATTTTCTTTACAGCAATCAGTCCACCTGCATATCTGTTCGGTACATTATTCATTATTCAAGGTTTGTTCTTTTTATACGAAGGCGTAGTAAGAAACAGATTGAGTTTTCGTGCTAGCCGACGATTTGACGGCATTCTCGGCGCGATATTTATTGCTTATGCGCTGGTGATTTATCCGTTAATCGGCTATGCGCTGGGGCGAATCTTCCCGTCAACACCTACGTTTGGGACACCTTGCCCGACAACTATTTTCACATTTGGTTTGCTCCTGTGGGCAGATCGGAAAATTTCATTGAGTTTATCGATCGTTCCAGTTCTGTGGTCGATCGTTGGAACTTCGGCGGCATTGAGTTTTGGGATTAAAGAAGATTTTGGATTGCTCGTCGCCGGAACGATCGGCACAATTATAATTATTCGGCACAATTTAGTCCAAAAAATGGAGAACTTATTCTGAAGGGGCGATCGTTACCCCTTCAGCCCTTTGCCAATATTATTAATGTTTTATATGTCTACCGTCCTTTGTAGCGTCGGCTCTGCCGAACCCTTGCCTCCCTCACAGATTCCTCATCTTTGTACAGTATTGTTAAAGTTGACCGATCTGCTGATTTTTCGATGGTTAGTCAAATTTCCAAACCCAGTTCCGAATCACTCAATCTATCCACTCCCCAGGGTTTATTATCGACATTGCAAGCACTTCGCCAGACTGTCGAAAGCGAAGGAAAAGCCACCTTTGACGAGTGGAATCCGCACATTCAGCGGACGGCGTTTATCGATAGTGCCTTGAATTTAGCTGAGTATCTAGCTTTACGTCGGCAC
>NZ_JANPLS010000090.1:0-1963 GCF_031422475.1 Chamaesiphon sp. VAR_48_metabat_403 | reverse complement strand
CCCCCGATCGATCTGACTGGCAATAAATGTGTCAAAATGTTCTCCTAGTGTCACGCTGGTATTTTTTTGCATACAGTTTTCGAGCGATTACATACCAATATATATTATATGTTGGTATATAATCTGAAAATTGGCGATTTCGGCACTTCAGATGCTTAACCCCGTAAAGCCGCCATTACTAGCCCTGGGAGATTTTGCCAGGTGGGATAAGCTTCAAACTTGAGTAACTTCCGCGCCATTCCCAGCAGATTTCGATGATTGGCAAACCAGGGGGGAGTGGGGAAAATTCGGAATGGTGCGTAGATGACGGATTTTTGGGGTCGATCGAATAGATAGCTATTATGGACGAAACCAATCCCCGAACCGATATTGGCAAGGGTGTTTCCGGGATAAGCACCCCAAGTTGTCGAGCCGAAATAGAATAACATTGCCGACCAAATATTTACCCCGATCGCACCATACTGGAGATTAGCGATCGCCGTATCGAATTCTTGGTGGTATTTTTTCTGAGTTTGAGAATCGATTAACACGGTACAAGAAAGCGTCCCCCAGATGCTCTCGTTGGCAAATTCCACCGCTTTAGCAAGAAAATCGGGAGCGGATAAGGACTCGATCTCGACTTCGGCTAAGATGCCGCAAAATGCCTCTTCAGTTAGGGCATATTCGCCCGCTACGGGCGGTACATTGGGAATTAGCGTCCACGGGACGATTTTTGGGGTTTGCGCCCCTAGGGCTTCAGCTTGGGGGTATCTATTGAGGAACGATCGATAGCGATCTTGGGCACCGGGATAGTAGGCTTGACGCGGGGGAATGGCGGCTAATTCGCGTCTGACGGCGGCTAAAAATTCAGCCCGCTGCGCCCAACCGGAGGCGGTGACGAGTACTTGTCCCGATGCACAGTTAAAGCTGGCATTATGGGCGATCGTACTGGCAACCTGACGTGATTGAAAGGTAAGATCGGACTGCGACCATTTACCTGGTACGACGAGAATGGGCGTAACGCAGCCGAGTTCGGAAGTGATGGGTTTAGTAATGCGAGGGTTGTTGGTTGTTTTTCGATCCTGCTGTTCGATCGGATTTGTCCCCCAGACGATCGCATCATGGGTACGGTGCGATCCGGTAATATGGATTTCGTCAATCTGGGGATGTTGACACAAATATTCGCCAACTTCTGCACCACCATAAACGATCTGAAGGAAACCCGCTGTTATCAATGGCTCGAAGGCTTGGGCGATATATCTACCCACATACGCATTCACCGGATTCATCTTAATAATCGCGACTTGATTCTCGCTAAATAATTTAGAGAGTGCATCCATTGCGACAATTGCCGAAACATTCCCCGCCCCTAAAATTAGCGCGACTTTGGCTGCTGTCGGTTCGTAATAAATCCGCCCTCGATCTGGAAAAGCGTCAGGTTCCAACCACACTTCACCTCGGTAACCCAGATATAATAATCGATCGATCGGGTTTGCTGGCAATACTTGGGCGATAAATTGCCCATCCTCCCGCCGTGTAATTTTGGATGGTTCGAGTTGCCCATTGGCTTGAAGGGTTGTCATTAATAGGCGCAGATTTCGTACTGTCGCAATCGCCCCCGCCATCAATTCTTCACCCGCCAACGGCGATTGAGGATCGATACCTTTAGCTTCACAAGCTGCATTCGTCCAATCTTCAGCAACTATTAGGGTCCGATCGAGACAATCTTGCAAATATGCTAACCGCTGAGGAATGGTAGTTTGCTCCCATTTATCGCGATGGCTGCACAGGCTGGTAATAGCTCGATCGATCTCATCGAAATCGGTAGCTAATCCGATCGGGGGTGTAGAAATATTGCTAGCCATATCAGAGTATTTGGTAAGGTTGGGTAGATGCCGATCGCTAAATTCACATCTCGAAATTGATGATGGGGATAATTCCAGCAATTCTCATTTTAAAACTCTTACCCTATTTTATGGCTTAA
>NZ_JANPLS010000089.1:0-2604 GCF_031422475.1 Chamaesiphon sp. VAR_48_metabat_403 | reverse complement strand
AATTTACGATCGCTCACTCATCATTTCCAAACGGTCAAGACCCCAAATTTAGTACCCAATTTTGCATGTAGTTGGTACATATATAAGTCGGCTGGACTTCGTTTCTAGATCTAAATCCCCCTTGAAAAGGGGGACTTTCCGGATCGCTCCTCTTTATAAGGGGAAGGCTGGAAAATCCCCTCCTCAGAGCGAAAAGTGCGTTCTTGGGGCGCGAGCTTTGTGGGGGAAGCTTCCCCCACAAACGTCGCTTGTTCCCCCTGTCTTGTCGTTTTCTTATTCGGGGGGAACCCCCGAATAAAAACGCCGCAAGTGAAGCACCTTTTCAAGAGAGACGGGGGGACGGGGAGAGAACAACTAAAGAACGCAGTTCCAAAACCTAAAACCTAAAACCTAAAACCTAAAACCTAACTTAACGAATTTGCGACAAGACATAGCGTAACCTGTCGTAATCATCCTTGAGAATGAGGCTGACGGTGCGCCCTGCGGTGACTAGCCACGATCGATCTCTGGCTCTGAGCTGATGAATTTCGCGGATGGTGGCGGCGGTTAGAGCTTCCACAGGCGCGCCTTGTACCTGTAATAACGTCCGTAAAAATTCTAACTGTTCGCTGAATCGAATAATCTCTTCCTTGTCGCACTGATACACCCCCTGATGGATTTGGGGCGGGCGCGGGGGCAAGTATTGATACATTTGCCCCTTTTCATCTTCAAAACCGATGATGGCGGCTTTAAATTCGGTTTTGAGCATGGCAAAAATTTGGGGTTGCTCTTCGCGTAACTCGTCTAGAGACATTCCCAATGCACGAGCGCGATGGACAGAATCGATCGGGGCAGTGGTAGCATGATAAACCACTGCGAGAATTTGATTTCCAGTTTCTTCATCGGCAGCTTTAACGATACTGCCAAAAGTGGGCATAATTGCTAGTTTGAGATCTTCGGGTTCTAGACATTGAGCTAGAAATTCACAAGTAGATGTCTCGATTACCTCTGCAATATGCTGAGGATTTTTGGCACCAACGCTAAATTGGGGTAATGGTAAACGCATCGAAAATTAGGAATATTTTGGAGCGGCAATCGAAACTCGATCGACCTTCAGGATTGAAGATATATTATTGATGTATTTACTTTAATCGATCGAGTCTAATTTGCAACGCTAATATTTAGCGTCGATCGATGAATCTAGCTACTATCGACGATCTTTGGCTGGTAAATGATTTAGGATTGGTATAGTAGCAATACTTTCAGGCAACGCCTTGATTACCTCCTCCATGAAGACCGATCCACCTAAGCAATCCAATCTAGAATCGACAGCACCGCAGCCTTTATTGGTGCAATGGTGGCAAAAATGGGGCGAGAATATCACGATCGCAATTGTGGCGGTAGGATTGGCAATTTTCATTAGGGTATTTATTGCCGAACCGCGCTACATTCCTTCAGAATCGATGTTACCTACTTTGGAGATTGGAGATCGATTGATTGTCGAGAAGCTCTCTTACTATACTCATCTACCCAAACGTGGCGATATTATCGTGTTTGCACCGCCGCTGAAGTTGCAGGAACAAGGCTACTTAGAAGAGCAAGCATTTATCAAACGAGTTATCGGTTTACCAGGTGAAACGATCGAAGTTAAAAATGGTCGGGTATTTGTCAATCGAGAATTATTAACCGAATCATACATCGCTGAGGCTCCTAATTATGCCATGTCACCGATGGTGGTACCGCCTGACAAGCTCTTTGTGATGGGCGACAATCGAAATAATAGCAACGATTCTCACGTTTGGGGTTTCTTACCCAAGGCTAATATTATCGGTCATGCTTGCTTCCGATTTTGGCCGATCGAGCGTTTGGGTGGCATGAGATAAATAAAAAGACCGACTGTTAGATAACTAACTGTCGGCTCTTGAATGCTAAAACCCCGATTTCCCTTAGCAATGAAGTATCAAATTGAAACCGCACTACTAAAAAAATATTGTTGAATTTTGGTGGCTTTATTGATTAATCTAGATAAGCACGACCAACATTCTGCGTTTATTATAACCTGCTTGCGCGATCGCAAGCATCAGCCATTTCCAGGAGATTCAATTGTACTATTTTCCCCAAGATCCGCCCTACTTCATTTTATTTGCTGGTTTATTTGTCGGGATCGCTTGCGGTACGGCTTTTGACAGCACTTTACGCCAAAATGTCAAAGCTTGGTCGGCAGATCGAAGCAACGTCATTCTCGCTAATAGCGATGGTATCCCCTTACGATTGCCCTTTTTGGGAATTTGTGTGGGGATTATTTTCTTTCTCTCGGCTGGTTTGGAGATCTTTGGATTTCCCACTTGGTTGGCTTATAGCATCTCGTTCCCACTGACGATTTTAATTGCGATTCTATTGTGGTTCCAACTGCGGGTAGTGTTCAGACAACTCGACAGAGGTGGTTCGCCAGCATTAGATTTGGACTCTTGGGAAGAGTAATTCTCAAAAAATGGGGTAGGGGCAATTTATGAATTACCCCTACCCCATTTTGTAGTTGATTGCGCCGTGCTAGACACTAGTCACAAGCTTGTCTAAATCTGCTAAAGCCGTCTCAAAATCATCATTGATAATTTGATAATTAAA
>NZ_JANPLS010000088.1:0-7523 GCF_031422475.1 Chamaesiphon sp. VAR_48_metabat_403 | reverse complement strand
TCTCCTCGGCGGTTTGGCAGAAATCAACAAAACTTTTGACTTATCCCCAAGCTGGTACGTTGAAGCTCTCAAGTACATCAAATCTAACCACGGTTTGTCTGGCGATGCGGCTGTTGAAGCTAATTCCTACTTGGATTATGCCATCAACGCATTAAGCTAGAACCTCAGGTTCGACACCCGAAGTTATCTTCATCCGTTAGCAATTGCGTTGGCCGATGAGGAAATAACTTCGGGAATTTTTTTGGCTATTTGTCGCGGTAAAATGGGGAAAGTATTGTCTGGAGATCGTTCAAGCACTATCCACTATCCACAACCATCGTCTAATTTGTCACTAAGATCGAGAAACTAAAGATGAACGATGAATCGCAAATTGAAGCTGGCGAACCGCTAACGATCGCACGAGCACTCGAAAATCTCAATGGGGAAGACTTAGGATCGCGCGCTTATGCATCCTGGTGGCTGGGTAAATTTCGGGTTAAAGAGCCAGCAGCGATAACGGGACTGATTGCGGCTCTAAAAGATGAAGCAGATCGGACTCCCGAAGGTGGCTATCCGCTGCGGCGCAGTGCGGCGAGAGCATTGGGGAAATTAGAAGATTTACAAGCCGTTCCGGCTTTAATTGAGTGTTTGAACTGCACCGATTTTTACGTGCGCGAGGCGGCGGCGCAATCTCTAGAAATGTTGGGAGATATGCGCTGCATTCCGTTTTTAATCGAGCTGCTAGCACCCGCGATTTGCGATGGTAAATTATTACCGAATGGTGAAGATTTTTCGCAACCCTACGATGCAATTCTAGAAGCATTAGGGACATTGGGTGCGACAACTGCCGTCCCGTCAATCCAACCATTCCTGGAACATCCGATTCCCAGAGTGCGCTATGCGGCCTTACGATCGATGTACCAGCTCACTCAGGATACGGTCTATGGCGATCGATTGGTACTAGCTCTATCAAACAACGATCTACAAGTCAGACGGGCATTGCTGTCCGATTTAGGTGCGATCGGGTATCTCCCCGCAGCCGTGCCAATTTCTCAAGCTCATGCCGAAAATAGTCTCAAACTAATCGCGCTCAAAGGCTTATTAGAAACCCAAATTATGCTCTCACCATTCGATCGATTATCCGATGGTGCGATCGAAGTCATGCAATTGATGGATGAATTGTTGTAAATGCACTCCCGAAAATTTAAGGCAGGGGTAATGTTTTGTCTCGCTTTAACTTTTGCCCAGAGAACCCGACTCGCAATTTAACAGTCGATCGAGAATTGCAATTTTTTGGGTATTCTTGCTAGTCCTAAGCTGCTGTTCGATCGCAATATTAATTAGCTCCATTTTCAGTCGGGCTAGATAGGTAGATTTTAGTTCATCTTCCATAATAGATCGATCGATCCGAGCCTCGTTATCTGTATAGCTTTTATTCCGATCGAAATTAAGCTGTTTAGCTAAAGATTGCACCACAAACCGTTGTTCGGGGCGGGCGGTGGCTAGCAATTTGGAGAGCGACTGTTCGGAGAGCAGATTCGCGGTGGCTGCCTCTGAAAGCTGAGATTGCAGCCAGGATTCGGAGGTGGAGATCGGTAAATCGGCAGCCTGTTCGTCAACTTTAGCAAAAGCATGGGCTTCAAGATAGGATACCCGCCCATCTTGGTTATAGTCAGCAGAGGCTACGCGCTGCCCGATGCGATTGGTGCCGCTCAAACCAGCAAAAAAGCTCGAACTATAGTCTCGATAGTCGGCTTCATTGACTTCAGGAGTACAGCCCACTGACGGTAAATACTTAGTGGTAGCAAAAAAACCACAGCGATGTCGATCGGCAATTTTAGCCTGCGGATCGCCATTTTTATAGATAATTGAGTTAGCAAACGCACCTGCATAACATTGCACCATCACAGTGACGACGGGCTTTGTGGGAGGCAACCGCTCCAAAAACGTCGCAAACTGCCGCACACTCAATCTTCGATCGTTCCACAGCAGCATCGTGTTGTTATCTTCGTCTTCTCGGTTGCGGGAACCGTGCCCAGTAAAGTAAAAAAACAGCGGGCGGCGATCTGATGCAGATGCGCTGGCGATCTGCCGGAGCGATTGCTGTAAATTGTCAACTGTCGCCGCAGCTTTTAAATAAGGGATCTTAGGTGCTTTAAATTGTTCTAAGCGATTTGCGTCTAAATAGCGTACCGTTTCGCGTCCATCGTTACCATTGGCAAATAAAATTGTCGCTTGGCTAGGATCGAACCCCAATGTCTTCAGCGTGCGTTGAAAATAAAGCACATTTTTTTCGATCGCAATTTCGTTATATGATGGTGCGCCACCACCGCCCAAAACTAAAAAATCGGGTACGGTTGCCGATTTCTGGTTGGCAAGATTTTGACTGGCATTAGTTGTCGATTCCAATGGCGAAGCAGACTGAAGAGTTGCACCATTGAGTGATGGCTCAGTGGCAATAGCTACCGTTATTAAACCACCGATCGACACGATCGGTAAAATCGATAAAAAACGCATCATTTCTAGCCATCACAAATTAGTTCCTATTGTACTCAGCATGTTAGAAAAGATCGCTCAGTAGTTTCCACATAAAATCCCTAAAATCAAGGAACTTAGGGGCTTGCCATTTAATAAACTACCAGTGGGTTTAGGTTGTGCCTGCCGCCAGCACAGCCTCTGCCTTAGCAGCTACCGCTTCATGAATTACCCCCATCCAAAATTTCGAGAGTAGTTCGCGTTACCTAACGAGAATTTTTGACCGCAGTTAGAAATAAGAACACCGTCAGAGGAATAGATGCAGCTAAAATGCTGCCCGTGACAGCAGTACCGAGTTCTGGCGCACCAGAAGTGAGTTCAAATACCGAACCGACTGCGGCAATGGCGGAAATTGAGGCTCCGAGTAAGCAAATACCAGTTAGAGGAGTGTACATGAACTGAGATTATGCTCCTGGATTGAGATGTTGGACGTGTTGCAATGAGAAACCTTTACTCTTGAGTTCTTCAGTTAGAGCGAGTTCGTTTTCCACTCGATCGACAAATAAGACTCCATTGAGATGATCCATTTCGTGTTGGATGACACGGGCTAGTAAGCCATCGGCTTTGAGCGTACGCGGACGACCGGATTCATCGCGATATGCCACCTCGATCGTCTCTGGACGTTCGACATCTAAATATACTCCTGGAATACTCAAGCAGCCTTCTTGGTCTTTACAGAATGCTTTGCCGTACTTTTTAATGGCTGGGTTAATCAGAACTAGGGGCAGAGCTTCTGGTTTATCTAGTTCGCAGTCGATGACGATTAACTGCTTGTGAATGCCCACTTGCGGTGCGGCTAAACCAATGCCGTCAGCACTATACATTGTTTGGAGCATTGCCACGATCGTCCGGCGGATCTCTTCATCCACGCTGGCAATCCGCTTGGCAGGCTGACGCAAAACCCGATCGCCCAGAAAATGGATATCTAGCGGCGGTTTGGCTAATTTTTTCTTTTCAACAAGGATCGATGTTGGCATGAACGGATCGTTAAGCGCGATATCTAAATGTTGACGCTCTGTCTCTAAATTATTTTAACAGGTTTTAGGCTTTAGGTTTTGGGCTTTAGGTTTTGGAACTGCGTTCCGTCTCCCAGTCTCCCAGTCCCCCACTCTCCTAGTCTAATTTACGACCTAATTGAGATAAATTTAAAACGTGACCGCCAGTGACTAGATAAACTGGGTTGGAGATCGATCCAATTTTACGGGTTAACATGCCCAGGCGATCGCGAAATAATCGCCCGCTGGGGTAGGCGGGAACCACTCCCCAGCCTGTTTCTTCGGCGACGATGACGATCGTTGCGACACTATTTGGTAGTATCTCTAGTAACTCTTGAGTGAGATTTTCCCATTCTTCGTCGGATCGATCGAGTAAATTTGCCACCCAGGTACCGAGCGAATCAATTAGCAAGCAATCCTCTGCTAGAGCCGACTCGATCGTCTTTGCCAGATGTTCGACTGCGGCTACTGTCTGCCATATCGCTGGGCGACGCTGCTGGTGAAGCAGGATTCTGGCTCGCCATTCGACATCGGTAGGATCGATAGTTGCAGTGGCAATATAGGTGACAGTTTTATCTGTTTCAATCGCAAGCGTTTCCGCCCATTCACTTTTACCAGATCTCGCCGCACCCGTAACTAAAATAAGTTGTCGTCCCGATTGAGTTATGCTGTTATCCATTCAAATTATCTCAGGCATTACTGGAGGGAGTAAGAAGTAAGAAGTAAGAAGTAAGAAGTAAGGAGTGTAATTACTTCTATTCCCTATCCCCTATTTAGTTTATCAACTGATGTGATATGTCCCTATTCCTAGATCGGAATTCAGATTCTCAAGCCAAACCAGCCACAATTGAGGTACCGAAATTCGGTCATCTCCGTCAGGATGCCAACCCGATTTTGGCAGCACACATGCTCCAAGAGATGTACAAGTTGGTGACGGGGTGGCAACAAGAATTGGTACAAATCGATCGAGATCGGGTCGAAGTCGTCGCTAGCGGTACAATTTTAGCAGGATGGCTAGAGTCCCGGACTTTTCAGCGTAATGCCGCAGGTGAAGCGATTCCGACTCCTTATGTTACCGTCGAGACGATCGATCTGGCGATCGTCGATCCTCAGGCTGGCTATCGGTTATGTGGATTGGATGAATACGGACAACTCTGGACGCGATCTTGTTCGATGGCAGAGATTTTGAACGTCAGTCAGGCAATCGCTCGATATCAGCAATTAAAAGATTTGGACGCACGCAAACAACAAGTCGAGCGACACATTCGCCAAGTTCTTGAGGATCTCGTTCTGTTGCGAATCAAGATTGAGGACTAGGGGATGGAAGTAAGAAGAGTAATTAAACCTAATACCTAAACTTTAGAAATATCGATCGCCGATAATTTCCAGGCTAAGAAGCCATCGCGTTTTAAGATTAGACTGACATCTTTGGTACGATCGACTTTATCGATAATCCGAATGACAAACCGATCGATCGATTCATAGCCCATTGTGACATTAGACTTATTTAGATCTGTTTCGAGATAACTGAGGTCGATTTTAGCTTCAGGTACTTTATCGAGCATCAATTTTTCGATTCCTGCGGGAGTAATCAATTCATCTACGATCGGATTGACAATTTTATCGACTAAGGATGGGGTTAATTCAGGCGATCTAATAGTACTGTCTTTGGCTGTTTGCTTGAGTATTTTAGCTTTGATATTTTCTTTAACACTGACTCTCAGTTCTGGGAAATTTATTTCTTGCGATAAAGCATCTGCATTCCGATGCTCGGTAGCATTTTTGATATTATTCAGCGTTAAGTAAGGGGCATAATAAGCTCCACCACTAACGATCGCCACCAGTCCCGCACTGACAGCAGCACCAGTAATAATTGTCTTTTTATCTGTAGATTTTAGGCGATCGCGCAGCCGCTCTGATAGAGAATCAAACATAAGTAGTTAAAATGATTATCTTAAAGTTACTCGATCGCTTACTGGGGGTTTCTTTTACTTGTATTAGTGAGGAAAGCAAAGATATTTTGGATTTTAGATTTTGGATTTTGGATTAAAAATAGCCCTATTCCCTATTCCCTATTCCCTATTCCCTATTCCCTATTCCCTATTCCCTATCCTAAGTTGTGTATTCAGCGTTGATTTTGACATAGTCATAACTGAGATCGCAGCCCCAGGCAATGCCTTTACCACTACCATTTCCCACCGCTACCGAGATTAATACCGTATCTGTCTTGAGGTATTCCCCTTGGCTGGCGGCTTTGAGATAATTACTGGCAGCAGTTCGATCGAATGTCAACGGTTGTCCGTTTGCCATCAGTTGAATATCGCCTAAGCTGACAGCCAAATTATTCTGATCGAATGGTACGCCAGCTTTACCCGCTGCCATTGCAATTCGTCCCCAGTTAGGATCGTGTCCGAAGATAGCAGCTTTTAGTAACGAAGATCCGGCAATTTCACGGGCAATTTGGCGCGCCTCGCGATCGGTAGTAGTCCCGGTTACTCGTACTTCAATCAGGCAGGTAGCACCTTCGCCATCTCGCGCGATCGATTTTGCTAAATACTGACAGACGGCAGTCAGCATGGCTTCTAGTTTATCAGCTTCGGCTCCGGCTTGGACGATCGCAGGCGTGCGCGATTCGCCATTTGCTAAGGCGATCAGGGTATCATTGGTACTGGTATCACCATCGACGGTAATCTGATTGAAACTTTTATCCGCCGCTCTAATTAACATTTGTTGCCATAATGTTGTCGATACCGCCGCATCGCATGTCACGAACGCCAATAGCGTCGCCATATTCGGATGAATCATCCCCGAACCTTTAGCCATCCCGCCCATCCGCACGGTGCGATCGCCAATTGTAGTTTCTATCGCGATCGATTTACTGACTAAATCTGTCGTCATAATTGCCTTAGCTGCGGTATCGCCACCCTCAGGGGAAGCAGCCGCAACTAAGCTGGGAATTCCGGCGAGCAAGGCATCCATTTTAATGCGTTGACCAATTACCCCCGTCGAGGCGAGTAAGACTGCTTCTGGGGCGATATTTAGGGCACTAGCAAGCGCATTCGCACAGGCGATGGCATCATCCCAACCAGCTTCGCCAGTTGCCGCATTTGCCTGTCCCGAATTGCACAAAATTGCGCGGATACTGTGTTTGAGATCGAGTTGTTGGCGGCAATATTCCACACATGCAGCCCGCACTTGACTGGTGGTAAACACTCCAGCCGCGATCGCATCTACGTCGGATAAGATTAATGCCAAATCGGGCAATCCCGATGCTTTCAATCCTGCTGTAATCCCCGCCGCTCTAAAGCCTCTCGGTGCCGTCACTCCCCCAGAAATTTCACGCCAGTCCATATCAGTCATCGGTTAACAAGTACTAGTTATCAGCATACTAGCATTGGACTGTTCTGATGAGCTGATTTACTATCCTTCAAAATAGTCCAGATCTAGACGTTTAATTTGGTATTCAGACACAACTGAGACACCGAGATTGAAATCGATCGCATAATTAGTCAGTTGTAACCCATCAATCAACACAACTTTAATATCATTTGGTAAATACGATCGAGCTTGTTCTGAAAATTTAGCAGTAGTGATAAATACTCCTTTTTTAGCACCTTTACCAGCTAAGGCTCCAACAAATTTCTGAATCTCAGGGCGACCAACATTACTATCCCAGCGTTTAGCTTGAATATAAATAATATCTAAGCCTAATTTATCTTCCTTAATAATTCCATCGATTCCCTCATCTCCAGTTTTCCCGATTGCCTTACCAGCATCTGCAAGCGATCCACCATAGCCCATCTTGACTAATAGTTCAATTACCAATTGCTCAAAAAATGCTGGCGAACAACTTTTGATTCTTTCAAGCATTTCTTGAGCTAGATTTAATCTAAGCTTTTGATAGATAGAATCGATCTCTTCATCAGGTGTTTGTTCGACGTTAGTTGACTTAGAACCAAGAGATAAATCGCTCGAACTGTCAGAATTAGATGTTGTATTGATAAAGTCTAAATA
>NZ_JANPLS010000087.1:0-10631 GCF_031422475.1 Chamaesiphon sp. VAR_48_metabat_403 | reverse complement strand
AAGGCTACGGTGTATACACAAGTTGGTTAGACTTCGTTTCGAGATCTGAATCCCCCAAACCCCCTTTCCAAGGGGGTTGGGGGATTCAGATCTCAAAACGAAGTCAAGCAAACTTGAGTATATACGGTAGCCCGCTAAAGGCAATTAGCTCATCTATTGCCTAATCAACTTAATTTAATATTAAAATTCGACAGTTAATGGCGCGCGGGGGAACGGAATTACATCGCGAATATTCGTCATTCCCGTCATGAATTGTACCAACCGCTCGAATCCCAAACCGAAGCCAGCATGAGGGACGGTACCATAACGCCGCAAATCTAGATACCACCAGTAATCAGCGGGGTTCAAGCCTTGAGCTATCAGCCGCCGTTCCAGCACATCGAGGCGTTCTTCGCGTTGGGAACCGCCAATAATTTCACCGATTTTAGGAGCCAAAATATCCATCGCGGCGACAGTTTTACCATCGTCATTGAGCCGCATGTAGAAGGCTTTAATTTCGACAGGATAATCAGTGAGGATGACAGGCTTTTTAAAAACTTCCTCGGCTAAATAGCGTTCGTGTTCGGATTGAAGATCGAGTCCCCAACTGACGGGATATTCAAATTTTTGTCCCGACTTTTCGAGTAATGCGATCGCATCAGTATAAGTCAGTCGCTCGAATTGATTGTTAATAATATTCTCAGCGGTGGCTAAAACCGATTTATCGATCCGCTCGTTGAAAAATTCCATGTCTGCTTGGCAATTTTCCATCACATACTTAAAGATGTACTGGAGAAACGTTTCGGCTAAATCCATATCTTCCCGCAGATCGCAAAATGCCATCTCCGGCTCGATCATCCAAAATTCAGCCAAGTGGCGCGAAGTATTAGAATTCTCGGCGCGAAAAGTCGGCCCAAACGTGTACACGTTGCTAAATGCCATCGCCATCACTTCAGCTTCTAACTGCCCGCTGACGGTCAAATATGCTGCCTTTCCGAAGAAATCTTGACTGTAATCGATCTGGTTGTCGAGAGTGAGCGGAACTTTTTTGAGATTGAGGGTGGTAACGTTAAACATTTCCCCCGCACCTTCGCAGTCGCTCGCGCTAATAATCGGCGTGTGTACCCACAAAAAGCCGCGCTCTTGGAAAAATTGATGAATGGCTGTGGCACAAGCATTCCGCACTCTAAATACCGCGCTGAGAGTATTGGTACGCGATCGCAAATGCCCGATCTCGCGTAAAAATTCAAAGGAGTGGCGTTTTTTCTGAAGGGGATAAGTTTCGGGATCTGCTTCGCCGTATACTTTAACCGCAATGGCTTTGACTTCTACGCGCTGTCCTTTTGCGGGAGACTCTACCAGTTCGCCCGTAATTTCGATCGATGCGCCCGTGTTAATCTGTTTGAGAATATTGGCATAATCGGGGACATCTTTATCGATAACCGCTTGAATATTCGCCATGCACGAACCATCATTGATATCGACAAAGGCAAATTCTTTAGCTTCGCGCTTACTCCGAATCCATCCCCGCACGGTAACGGCATCTCCGGGATTCCCCCCACGGAGGATTGTAGCAATATAGTTGGTAATCATCTTCGGTCGGGCTTGTAGATCGATGTAGGTTTATCCCACTCTAATAGTCTGCCACAGGAGAAGGGTTTGGGGCGAGGATTGAGAGTCCCCACCCCAAAACCTAAAACCTATCTACATACAACTGTATCCGTCACCCCCGCTCGATCGATCCGATCTGAATTGCTACATTCCGAACCATGCTTGTAAATTCTGATGGTAATCGGCTCCCGATCCGCTGTCGAACCATTTGCCGAAATTGTCATATTTTTACCAGTGGTAAAATCGATCGTCAGCGGTAACTTTCCGATCGCTTGTTCTGTCGTACTACTGCGGGTACGATTGTGTTCGGTCATTGTATAACTTCCCCACAATGTACTTCCTGCCTTCCCACTATATTCCACCTGATAATGCACCTGGTCGCTAAAAGGATTTCCGAAAGTCCGAACGCCAAATAAACTCACACCAGTCACTAACGACCACAAGACATAAACGCTTTTCACAGCTTTGTTAACCCAATGCTACACAGCCTTAATATACCCATCAAATTGGGGGAAAATATGTGTAGAATAATTAAAAAATTCTGTGCTTTATTTTGCTTTGGGGAAGCCAAAGTCGGGGATCGCTAAAATGATGGATTAACCTGATTTTAGATACGAGCGTACCGACTGTTTTTAGGGCAATTCACACTCATTACTGTGGCGTACTGGGTAGAAAATCTCCATCTCGATTTAGAATCGGCTAAGTATTTCTACCACTTCTTATAAGACAAAAATTTACCAGACATAGTAAGTTTGACTCGTTGGCAAAGCCCCTCAGAATGAGGATCGCCTTTAGGATCGACTTCTTTGTCTACATTCATCGTAAAATCGATCGCGCTCATAATGCCATCGCCAAACTTTTCTTGAATGACACTTTTGAGCGGAAATCCATATACCTGGATAATTTCGTAGAAACGGTAAATGAATGGATCTGTGGGTACGATCGGCCCCAAACCTTTGCTAGGATATTCCATTAACAGATCGATATAACCAGGATCTAAGCCTAGAGCCTCGACGAGTAATTTTGCCTCGTCTTCAGATGTCGCCGCTTGGCGATACAATACCGCCGCAATCCAAACTTCATTGCGGTTTAAGATTTTTTCTAAGTCGGCAAAACTCAAACCTTTGGCTTGCTTGGCTGCAAATAAGTGGCGGACGATAGCTGGGAGTTCCATAGTCAATTGTGTAGCAGATCTTACTATTTGCACTTAAATCTAGGTGAGATTGGAGATATAAATAGTTGTCTAGCTTACATTTTGCCCGATCGATCTTCGAAAGTGAACCTTATCGATCGATCGTCAGTCTAAACAATTGTTAGTGAGTGGGTGCTGGTAATGACTGGTATGGAGCGAGATGTGTGGTGGGTGAGGTAGCAATCGGAGTGGAACCTGCTGAAATTGTGGCGGATGAGCTGCTAGTCAAGCGTTGTGTGGATGGAAACGATCGGCACAGCTTTCGGCTATTATACCGTCGCCATCAAGAACGGGTAAGACAAATACTTTATCAGCTTTGCGATCCGCTGTCGTTGGACGATTTGGTACAGGAAGTATTTTTACGTGCTTGGAAGGGATTGCCTAAATTTCGTCAAAGCTCTCAATTTTCTACCTGGCTGTATCGAATTACGTGGAATGTAGCTACCGATCGTCGTCAGATTTTAGCACGCGATCGATCTCGCCTCCAAACGATCGCCCAAAATATTTCCACTCAGCATGACGATCCCGATCCGATTCAGCTCGATTATCAAGATTTAGTCCGCAGAGGATTGGATGCGCTCAGTGAGGATCGTCGATCGGTATTAATATTACACGATTTGGAAGAATTGCCGCAAAAGGAAGTTGCCGAAATTCTCGAAATTCCCGTCGGTACTGTTAAATCTCGGTTGTTTTATGCGCGCGCTGCGATGCGAAAATTCTTAGAATCATCGGGAGTTCAGCTCTAGTTAGCAGTTAATTATCGAGGATGGATAACTATCAACAACTAATCAATAGCAATTATGAACGATCGACCGGATAGAGATCCTAATTTAACTAATTTCTTACGTCAAAATCGATCGATTTCCCCGCCAGGATTGCCCGATTTAGAAGATCGGCTGCTGTTGGAGATCGATCGATTACCAGCTCCAACTAAACCGAAAATATTTAACTCGCGCTGGCGATATCTCATTGGGGGATTTGGGGTGATGACGATCGGGATAATTGGTATGACTATAGATCGGGCGATCGCACCATCCGAGCCGAGTATGGCACAATTAAACGAGCTAAATTTATATCTAGAAGCTCATGTTTCTGGATTAGTCGCTCATCCAGAAAGTACCGGGGAAGATCGCGATACCACTGTCGATTTAGATGCCGATCTTTTGACGATCGATAGTGAAGATATTTAGAGCTATATTTGTCATCCGATTTCGACTTGTGAAATTTGTCCACTGCTAATATTTATCTATGGCGAACACTCGTAAAAAATATTTAATTGTCGCAGCCATCTCGATCTGGATGCTATTTGCTAATGTCGCTCGATCGGCACCAGCTAATCCGAAAGTTATTCATCTTTTGAATCGATTGAGTTTGGGTATCGGTACTGGCGATATCTATCGAGTCCAGAGCCTCGGTATCGATAAATACATCCAACAACAACTCAACCCAGATACGATCGCCGAACCAGCTATTTTGACCGATAAATTAGCTAATTTAGAGACAATTAATCTTTCACCAGTCGAGCTATTTCAACGCTACAATCCCAATCGCCAAGTCAACGGACAACAGCCAACGCAAGCAGTCAGAAAAGTCCAGCAGCAACAGGCAAAACAAGTAACAAATGAAGCGATCGAAGCTAGGCTGTGGCGATCGATTTATAGTCAAAGACAACTCCAAGAAGTAATGGTCGATTTTTGGTACAATCATTTCAATGTCTATGCCGATAAAGGCATCGATAGATTGTGGGTAGGTGCTTACGAACGAGAGGCAATTCGCCCCAATGCACTTGGTAAATTTAGGAACTTGTTAGGTGCGACTGCTAGACACCCGGCAATGTTATTTTATTTAGATAACTGGCAAAATAGCGCGCCTAATGCTAATAAAAAAGGCAGGTTTAAAGGATTAAATGAAAACTATGCCCGTGAATTAATGGAGCTGCATACCTTAGGTGTCGATGGTGGCTACAAACAAGATGATATCGTCGCACTCGCACAGATATTTACTGGTTGGGGATTCAAACAACCCGGACAGAAAATATCCGATGGTTACAGCTTTCAATTTAATACCGATCGACACGATTTTAGTAATAAGTTATTTCTTAAACAGAGCATTACAGGTAGTGGCGTAGCTGAAGGCGATCGGGCACTAGATATCCTCTCAAAACATCCCAGCACTGCCCGTCAGATTAGCTTTAAACTCGCCCAATATTTTGTTGCCGATAATCCACCCAAAAGTCTAATTGACAAGCTCTCTAAACGCTTTATTGCCACCGATGGCGATATTAAATTAGTCCTAGCTACCTTGTTTGATAGTCCAGAATTTTGGAATAGTAAATACTATGGCAAGAAATTTAAAACACCATATCAATATGCAATTTCATCGATCCGATCGACTGGGATGGAGGTTAATAATGTTAAACCATTAAATGATTTTCTCAAACAATTAGGCATGTCGATCTATGGCTGTCCGACACCTAATGGTTATAAAAACACTCAAGAAGCTTGGCTGAACCCCGATAGTATGACGCGCCGGATTAATTATGCGACTAATTTAGCAAACGGTAAATTACCAATTTCTGCATCGATAACTACGGCGGCTAATACGATACCAGCTACCCAAATGGTAAAGATCGATCCGGTTGCTTTAGCAAATACTTTAGGCAATAATTTTTCCACTCGTACTCAGAAAGCAATCTCATCAAGCAGCTCTGAAATTCGCTCGGCATTAATCTTAGGTAGTCCCGAATTTATGAGCAAATAAGTTATCTCCCAATACTTCTCGTTTAAGAACTGCTAGCGACTGAAGTCACCGCACATGAAGCGCAGTCCGCCTACGCGGACTAACTATTTTTGAGATTAACAAAAGAAGTATTGAGTTATCTCCTCCCCCGCTCCCCGCTCCCATCTCCCATCCCCATTTTATGAATCGTCGTCAGTTTCTAATTCAATCTAGCTTATGCTCGGCATCATCCCTAATTAGTATCGGCACTCATGGCTGGGCGGCGCAGAGTATTGCCGCTGTAAACCCCAACCCTCAACGTTTAATTGTTGTCTTCTTGCGAGGTGCGATCGATGGCTTGAATGTAGTAATACCTTACCGCGAGCCTACATATTATACCGATCGTCCGAAAATTGCCATCCCCCAACCCGGACAACCCAACGGCGCACTAGATCTCGACGGCAAATTTGGCTTACATCCAGCCCTCTCGCCGCTCCTCCCCCTCTGGCAACAAAAAAGCCTCGCATTCGTTCATGCGTGCGGCTCCCAGAATGAAACGCGATCGCATTTTGACGCGCAAGATTATCTCGAAAGCGGTACCCCTGGGATTAAATCCACCCGCGACGGTTGGATGAATCGATTATTGGGCATTATCTCAGACAAAAACCCGATTCAAGCAGTCAGCGTCGGCGCGACGACTCCACGCATTTTACTTGGTAAAAGAGCCGTCGCCAATCTCGCATCGGGGCGAAATGCAGGTAATCGCCAGCAAATAGACAAACCCCAAGTAGCCAGTGCCTTCGATCGATTGTATGGCAATAATGACGCGATCGGACGCACTTATCGCGAGGGGAGACTCGCTCGTACCGAATTACTCAAAGATCTCGAAGCCGAAATGAAGATGGCAAATAATGGCGCGACTTTACCCAACGGCTTTCCCGGCGATGCCCAGAGATTAGCCCGCCTGATGGCACTAGATCCGCGCATCCAGATGTCTTTTTTAGCGGTAGGTGGTTGGGATACCCACATCAACCAAGGCGCGAGCCAGGGGCAACTAGCCCGCAATCTGGAGCAATTAGGCAAGGGGTTAATCGCCCTGCAAACCGGATTAGGCGCGGCTTATCAAAATACCACCATCGTGGTAATGTCCGAATTTGGGCGGACAATTAAGGAAAATGGCAATGGTGGCACCGACCACGGACATGGTAACGTGATGTGGTTGCTCGGTGGCGGCATTCGCGGTGGCACTGTCTACGGCAAGTGGGTTGGTTTAGAGCCAGCCCAACGAGATCGAGGGCGAGATTTAGCCGTGACGACGGATTTTCGCGACGTGTTAGGGACGGTATTAACTCGGCGGTTAGCTATAGATGCCAGTAAGTTACAGCAGGTATTTCCAGGATATCAGTCGCAAATGATGGATTTAATCTAGAGCGAAGCAGCTCATGTAGATACCCACACAGAGACAGATCCACCTTGGCAGCGAAACTCTCCCCAGCCGTCAGCATTAGTAATAACTGGCTCTGTTACAGTTGCAGTCAGATCGACATAGGTAGTATCGGGTTTTCCCACATTCATCCATTTTGTCCCAGCATCACCATTACCCATAATTACTGCCATACTTTCAGGATGTTCTAAATCTCCCAATCGCGTCCAACCGATGGTATTTGGGTGGTCGAAATAATCGTGCTGGATACCATAAGCATAGTCGCGACGCACCTGGAGCAGTCGATCGAGTATAGTCCGATGCGACTGGAGTACGATGTCATATTCGTTACCATCTTTGCCTTTGTCGCGATAACTCGCACCGTAATAATCACCATAAAATACGCAAGGATAACCCGCTTCGCGGAGCAAGATCAGTGCGTAGGCTAGCGGTTTAAACCAATTTTCAACAACCGATTCGAGCGATTGGAGCGGTTGGGAATCGTGGTTTTCGACAAAGGTAACGGCCAGTGTAGGTTGATGTCGGACTAGCGAATCATCGAAGA
The DNA here is from genome assembly GCF_031422475.1 of Chamaesiphon sp. VAR_48_metabat_403. NCBI lineage: Bacteria > Bacillati > Cyanobacteriota > Cyanophyceae > Gomontiellales > Chamaesiphonaceae > Chamaesiphon > Chamaesiphon sp. VAR_48_metabat_403. Next base: position 3,143 of record NZ_JANPLS010000087.1, on the reverse strand, counting down.
TTTGACGCAGATCGTAGTTTTTCCCTTGAATGCCAGCATTATAAAAATTATTGTGTAAAGGTGCATCGAATAGATGAATTTTACCCTCTGTTTCGGCAATAAAGTAATTGAGCGCGTCGAGTTCGTAAGACCAATATTCGCCAACTGTGAATAAATCTTTTTTGGCGTAGCTATTAAGATGTTTCAGCCAATCGTAAAAGAATCTCGCCTCGATATGTTTGACAGCATCCAGCCGCAAGCCATCAATTTTGGTCGTATCCAGACACCATTCGCCCCAGTATTTTAACTCGCCTAATACTTCGGGATGATCCATATCCAAATCGCAACCCATCAGGTAATCGAAATTACCTTTTTCCAGATCGACACTGCGATCGAAAGTTTTATCTTTAACTAAGTAAACAGCCCTTTGCTGCTGATTATCCACGTTATAGTCGATCGCATCAAAATGCCACCAATGCCATTCCATTTTAGAATATTTACCCTTACGCCCTGGAAAGGTAAAATGCGTCCAACCTTCAATTTTTTGATAATTATCGATTGGTTGAAAGCGATTGTTCGGATCGAGGGGAGTCGCTTCAAACTCTTCGGTCGCATCGGCACCCAGACGGTGATTTAAGACGATATCACCATAGATTTGGATACCAACAGCATGAGCGCGTTCGATCGCCCGTGTATACTCATCCTTGGTGCCATACTTAGTCGCTGTCGATCCTTTTTGCTCGAATTCGCCCAAATCGAATAAGTCATAAACAGCATAGCCGACATCATAACCACCATTGGCACCCTTATAAGCAGGTGGCAACCACAAAGCCGTAAATCCAGCAGCAGCTAGTTCTTGGGCATCTAGCGATAATTGATTCCATAGGCTACCTTCAGGCGGTAAATACCAGTGGAAGTATTGCATCATCACCCCATTAACATCTGACATGATTCAGCTCCTAGATCTAGGTCGATGTAGCATTATTATCAAAAAAACTTCAAGCTGTCAACCGCTACGATCGATTCTGCCACCGCCTCAGCCGTCCAATTGCCCTCGCAACCCCGCCCGGTATTCAGAATTAGCCGCAAGCTATATCTACCAGAAAGTCCAGCTAACTGCATCCATACCAACTCACTCTCAGCTTCACAAGCGATGCTTTCTTCGTCCATTAATTCGGCTTCGATCGATCTGATATTAGCTACTAATTGCCCCAACAGCCGACAAAAATCTGCTAGTTCTTCAGCCGTCAGTTCAAACGCCCAATCATCGCCACCAATCAATCCCTGATATTTACCAGCAGGATTCCAACCAATTCGCCACCCAGCACCAGATTTAAGGACTTTTTCCATAATAATTAGGTGAGATTGAGTCGGGGCAATTCATGAATTACCCCTAAGAGGGTGTCTGAAAAGTCTTATTGGCTTCGATCGTAGATCTAAATCCCCCTTAAAAAGGGGGACTTTGACTCTTTCTCCCCCTGCTTGGTGCGCTAATCCGTCGGGAGACCCGACGAACGCGCATCCGCTTTTTAAGGGGGCTGGGGGGATTTAGATCTACGCTTTTCAGACACCCTCTAATTACCGATCCTAATCTCCCAGAATTTCGGGCTGAGTTAACTCGTCAGACATTTCGATAATGGCGCGCATAACAGGTTTTATCGTCGGATCGTCGATATTATCGGATTCGTAACGGTGGCGTTTTTTCGCTCGATTTGCTACTTGAACGGTAATTTTGTAGCGATTAGAAGCTGCACCAATTAGTTCTTCAGCTCGATAAGCAATCTGGATCGAGTCAAAGTGGGCTTGTGCGCGACGCTGAATCATAATTACTCCTAATACAGTAGCAGTGTTATTCTAGTGTACCCGATCGCTCTGCGATTTAGAGGAAAGGGAATAGGGACTAGGGAATAGGGAATATGGGCGACTTTAGATGAGAACGATACTAAAAAAAGTTGTATTTGTACTTTCGCAGGAAGTCTATTGCTATTCACCTCTAAAAATTGCAGCGGCTAGCTCTCGGAACTTGTGCGGATCTCCTTCGGGATGGGTTTGCTCTTGGCGTTTGCGGGCGTAAAGTTTGGCGAGTGTGGTTTGCCAATCGATAGCAATTGCTGGCTCTAATGTCGGTTGCTGAGTCAAAACTTCGTTAATAGCTGTTTGAATCTCTTTTTGAGCCAGCCAAATGCGGGCGATAACGGCTAAATTGTCGTCAGTGTCTACCAATCGATCGAAATGTGTCAAAATTTGACGGGTAATGTCAGGAGCAGAGATAATACTGAAAATAGCCAATTCCTGCAATCCAGTAATCGCCGCATATCTGACTACCCACTCGTGGTCTTGAGAAACGATAACTAATATTGCAATAACTTTTGCCTGTGCTGATGAAAGATCTGCAAGTGGCGACAACTCATCCCAATGAATCGTCCCCAAGCCTCTAGCAGCCGCACGTCTGACGCTGAGTGCAAAGTCATTTTCGGCCGCATCTAATAATAAATCTAATGCTTGCGGATCGCCAATCCCCGCCAGTGCTCTGAGTGCCCAAGCTCTGGCTCCGTAATTATAACCATCTAATAATTCTAATAACGGTTTCACAGCAGGTGTCCCGATCTCGATCAGCCCTTCTACTGCCGCTACGGCTGCCCCAGGATTGTTGTACCCTAAAACGGTAATCAGATTGGGTATCGCCGCTTCTAGACGTGCCTGAGCTAACTTCTCGACAGCTTCTACCATCTTCGTTGATGAATCTGCTGCGGCGATCTCGGCAAGTAAGATTGTGAGTGAGTCAGAATCAGTCATAATTAGCGATCGGTTTGGTTGTTAATTCATCTTCCCATACCTACTAATCGATCGTCAGCCGAAAGCTAATTCCCTCCAGTCGATCGCCAGATTAGTTATTACTCAATTTTACCGCGACAAATAGCCAAAAAAATTCCCTAAGTCAGATCCTCATCGGTCAACGCAATTGCTAACGGATGGAGCTGACTTAGGGTGCCGAACCTGCGTTCTAGCTTAATGCATTGATAGCATAATCCAAGTAGGAATTAGCTTCAACAGCCGCATCGCCAGACAAACCGTGGTTAGATTTGATGTACTTGAGAGCTTCAACGTACCAGCTTGGGGATAAGTCAAAAGTTTTGTTGATTTCTGCCAAACCGCCGAGGAGA
>NZ_JANPLS010000086.1:0-1888 GCF_031422475.1 Chamaesiphon sp. VAR_48_metabat_403 | reverse complement strand
AAATGCGATCGGAAGGTAACACTCATTATTATCGTCTCGATCTCGATACACTCCAAAATCTGCAAGCGGCAACATTAACAGCAACAAAAGTAGCTCGACTCGATATCGACGATAATATCTGGGAAACTAAAGTCCTCGATAGTTTTATCGAAGGAGATCGAATTAAAGAAATCCCCGCCAGTCGCAAGAAACGTCGAATTATTCTTAAATGGTTGGTGCAAAAATTTGAATGCGATCGACTCTATCCCGAACTAGAATTAAATCGATCGATTAAACCCATTCATGCAGATACGGCTACTTTGCGTCGCGAATTGGTAGGATACAATATGATGTACAGAGAAAATAGTATTTATCGACGTTTGCCAGAATCAGAATGGCGGATGGATGCTAATTATTAGGATTGAATCTGGATCGATATAGCTATTCTGCCGTCATTGTCGATCGGATAACGTTATCGATAAAATAGCTACAAACTGGGATTACTTATTGTAAAAACTCGACTAACTGTGTCAATTTATCCCAAGCAACGCCGCTATTTAAAACAGTTTGTGCCATTTCAATTCCACGTTGATGCTCGCCGATCGGAATAATACCACTCACTTGTAAAGCCAGCCCAGCATTGAGCGCGACGACATCGCGTTGGCTGGGAGTACCTTTGCCTTGCAAGATGGCGGTGAGAATTGCCGCATTTTCAGCCACATCGCCACCTTTGAGCGCGGTAATCGGTGCGGGGGTAAGTCCAAATTCAGTCGGATCGATACTCGTCATTCGTACTCGTCCGTTCTCTAAAATTGCCAGATCGGTTAAATCGCCCAAACCCGCTTCATCTAAACGTTCGCGCCCGTGTAAAACGATCGCTTGCTGGGTGCCTAACATCCCTGCGGCTGTCGCCATCGTTTCTAGCAATCTATCTGTAAAGATCCCGATAATTTGTCCCGTCGGATGCAGCGGATTGACTAAGGGGCCGATTAAATTAAAGATCGTCCGAATTTTTAACTCTTGACGCAGGGGTGCGACAGCCTTCATCGCTGGATGCCAACCAGCCGCGAATAGAAAGGTAATTCCCACCCGTTCTACCGCCGCCACCACTCGCTCGGCGGGGGCTGTCAATCTTACGCCCAGAGCCTCCAATACGTCCGCAGAACCAACGCGGCTGGATGCCGACCTACTACCATGTTTTGCCACTTGCACCCCTGCTGCTGCGGCGACAAATGCCACTGCGGTGGAGATATTAAACGTCGATGCACCGTCGCCGCCAGTTCCACAGGTATCGATAATGGGCATGGGATGTGCGATGGCTGGGGTTTGCAATTCGCGCGCCATCCCCGCTAGTTCTGAGGCGGTGATTCCTTTCGTTTCTAATGCGACTAAAATCGCCCCTGAGAGTGCGGGTGAAATCTCATTTTGCAGCCATCCCTGCATCAGCATGGTGGCTTGTTGCTGGCTGAGTGATTGTTTGTCTAGCAGTTGTTGGAGTAAGAGCGACCAAGTAATTGGGGTGGTGGGGCTAGTGGATATGCTCATGAGACGCGTACGATCGATTAAGTAATGGATCTTATCATCTCAATCCAATGAATTAGCATAGATTCCGATCTTCTCGATCGACTGCCTAATTATAAATTTTCACCAGAATGTCATATTTTGGCATTTTAGACCCAAGTAAGACGATAAGATGCTAAATACAAGGTTTGGATCGATCGATCTTTATCGAATTGACAACTAAATTATGAATAAAATTCCTTTATATTTACAAATTGTTGCAGCTTTAATTGTGGCCGTCATCGTCGGCGTGCTGTTGGGAGCTGGCAACCCAATTTTAGAGAAAGATGTTATTAAGCATTTAGCATTACCTTGCGACCTAATTTTAAAAGCCTTACGGACGCTGGCG
>NZ_JANPLS010000085.1:0-5880 GCF_031422475.1 Chamaesiphon sp. VAR_48_metabat_403 | reverse complement strand
AACTGTCGAAATACGATCGGTAATAGTCCAAAACCGATCGCACCCATTAATGCAATTGCGATAACTAGAACTAACCCAATTGACAAAGCTCGTGGTAATCCACGTTTTTCTAAAAAGACGATCGGATAGTCTAGTAAAAACGTCACCAAACAAGCTGCAATAACGATGCTAGAAATCGGCTGTAAGGAATGATAAAGGAGCAAAATTAGCCACCCGTTTAGAAAGACTAATGGGAAGGTTAAGCTAAATTTGAGCCATTGGGGTAGTTTTTGGTAGAAGAGCATTTGATATCGAGTATGAAAGTATTTACTCTTTAGAATTATTGCCAAGTTCAGAAAAATCTTTTTGCAGATTCTTTAGCTCCTGCTCGGATGAATCTTCCACATCAATAATTTGATTACGGGCGGCATCAATTGCCCTGATTAATTCATCCAATTTAATTTGAACTGCTTTAGCGTCACGGTTCTGGGAGTTTTGAATTAGGAAAACCATTAAAAATGTGATAATCGTCGTCCCAGTGTTAATAACTAGCTGCCACGTATCAGAGAATTTGAAAAATGGTCCTAGACTTGCCCAAGTCATAATTACAGCCACTGCTGCTATCGACGCAAAGGGAGATCCAACCGCTTCGGATGTATTGCGGGCAATTTGGTAAAATAAACTTTGTTTAGGTCGTTGTTTTCGCATGGTATAATATTCTCCTTATACAAATCTAATAATTTTGCAAAATTAAAATTATGATTTGTGGTAAAAGATGAATCTAACTAATGAAATTATTAAATAACTCAAGAGCATATAAGCGACAATTGCGATCGCAATATTGATGTCAAATATATATGCCCCGCCACTGAAAGTAGGACTAATAAACAAAGTTGAAAATGGAGCAATAAAAGGTGCCGATAAATTATTGATTAATCGAGCAAATTCATTTTGGGTGTTAGCACCAAATAACCGCAGCAAGAATCTCAGCCCTAGTAATATTTCCAGCATTCCTAATAGCCAATAAATACTATTAACTATCCAAACAAAAGGAGCATTTAATCGAGCAGTTCGCAGCCGTTTCTCCTCTTGGCGAAGTCGGAAAGCTTCTTCGTCATGTTCGAGTTCTTGTCGCCGTTCGATATTGGTATCATCCTGCCTGTCGTGAGTCATAATTTAGACCTCGCTGTTAATTGATAATTGATGATTGTTCGTGTCATAGCTCATATGAATTAATTTGGGAATACAGGCTACTCCAACTTCACGACCATCTTGCCGTCGGCGACGGCACCGCTGCTCATCGGTTTACCCAACTCAAATGGTGATACGTATGATTTTCCGCCATTCATTCGCCCGCGCATGTAGGGATCTACGGACAATTTGCCAACTCGGTGTACGCCACGGGGATATCATCATAAACCCCATTGATTAAGGTAATTGGTAACGCATTGGGGTAGCCTTCTTCAAGAAGTCGGGATCTGTCATGTCGCATTACTTAAATGCTTTGATTAATGCCTCAAATTCCACTTTTAACGACTTATCATTAGGTGAGATCGGTGGAATCTGTTTATCGATATTTAGGAATTGATAAACCGCCATTTGCGCCACTCGCACCGAATACTCGACCGTAAAAACGACATCTTCAGGAATCTCCACAAACTGACTGATGAAAGCGAGGTTGCGGGAATTATGTGGGATGGGTATTGGTCGATCTGTATGCAATCGCGGCATGAACATACTGGTGATATACGGCATTCGACAAGGAATACAGTTAGCCGATGCGACAATATCTAAATCGAAGCGGAGATGTCCGCAGAGTTCTTGGATGATTTCGGCACCATTGCATTCATCCATCGGTTTGGGGACGAAATTGCCGACTCGATCTGGAAACAAAGAATATCCCCAGAACACCTGAACATCAGCAGGTTGATTGATAAAATGAGGTTGATAAGCGAGGACAATTGACATCAACCAATTCGAGTCTTTAAAGGTGACGAGTCCGCCAGTTCCCGCTTCATTACCGCTAAATTCACACATCTTGTCAAAGAATTCGTGGTTTTTGAGCGTGACGGTAAAAGACTCCCAGCAAGACTCGGCAATACTGCTATTAAATGCCGCTGGATTCCCGAAACCTGTGTTTTCCGCTGCCAGCTTTTCCCATAGCTGCCAACTATTACAATCTTGTTTGGTTAGCTTTGGGGGCGCACTTGTCATCGAACCCAGACTCGAAGCATCAGTCATCGAGCCATTTTGGAGAAAAACTAGATCGCCATTTTCAACGGCAATAGTTTTACTTTCGCCCGCTTGCTGATAATGAATACCTGTCACCACTAACTTATCTGTGGCAATGTGTCGCTCTAAATCCGTTACCTTGCAATCTACATAAAAATGAACATTTTGCTCCGCCAGCCAACTCTGCAAGGGACGAACAAAAGAATCGTACTGATTGTAGACAGTGCGCTTCACCCCCGCGAGGGTTTCAATTCGCGAAAATTCCATCATAAAGCGATGCAAATACCGCTTGAATTCAACAGCACTATGCCACGGTTGGAAGGCAAAAGTAGTCGCCCACATATACCAAAATTCCGTCTCAAAAAATTCTGGAGACAGCCAATCGGTGATGCAACTATTTCCCAATTCAGCTTCACCAGCCAGACTCAGTTCTAGCAATTCCTTACGATTTGGCATCGAAAAGCCCATCGAGCTGACAGGGACTTTTGCCCGCCGACTGTCCACCAATCGCGCCATCGAATGAGACTTATGCCGCTCGTTAAATTCCATCGTTTCATCAAATACCGTTTTCCCTGGCAGAGTCAGCGAGGGAATTGACTTGAACAGATCCCAAGTGCATTCATAATTATCAGTCGTCAACATCCGTCCGCCCCGCAGAGAATAACCATCGGTTGGGTTCCCCGCTCCATCTAGACTCCCGCCCATGAGGGGCTTGGCTTCGAGGATAAAGATATTTTCACCAGAGAATGCGCCGTCGCGAATCATAAAAGCTGCGGCGGCTAAAGAGCCAATGCCACCACCTAATAAATATGCTTTAGATAGATTACTCATATCAATTAATTCCCTAAAATTAGTTGTCCCCGATTACCATCGGAAAATTGGTCGAAGAATTCACCCCATCGCTCTTGGGGCGCGAGCTTTTGGGGGGAAGCTTCCCCCGAAAACGTCGCGCCCCAAAAGCTCGCTTGTTTCCCCCGCTTGGGTTTGTTCCATGGTCGGGGAACCCGACCGGACAAACTCCGCAAGTGGAGCACCTTTTCAAGACAGGGGTGCCCGCAGGGTGGGGTGGGTAAAATCTATGCAGTAACTCAAGCTAACGAACTAAGCCCAACTCCACTAATTCTTGAGGAGATGCTAGTAGATCGATGCCTACGAAGAAAATCCGATCTTCCCCATCAAGCAGAAACCGCCATGCTAGATTGATGCCCACCCGATCGCCAAACCACGGCGTTTGAACCTTCCCAGTCACTTTAATCTGGGTAAATCCATCTTCGGCTGGCTCAGAGACTCCCTGCTCTGGCAACAGCTTGAGTCCGTAGCACTCCTTGTGCATATAGTCGAGAATGCTGTCATGACCGACGATCGGCTCTTGGAAGGGAGGTTTGAGGGCACCATCTGCTGCAAATAAAGCCACAGCCGCAGGAAAGTCAAAGGCGTTCATGTCCTCCATATAACTGAGCACAGTTGCATTTTTGATGCCTTTAATAGTGACTTTGGCGCGGGGTGCAGCTTCTTTCGGGGGAATCACAGGTTCTGTGACTGTGGGAGTACCGCCCATCGCAGCGAAACCCATATTGACGACGATCTCCTGAAGTACTGTGAGTTGCTGTCCGCCTTCAAGTCGATCGATACTTTTGAGTACATCGGCTGCCTTTGAAGATAATTTGTAGCCCTTGGGGATCGGCGCGACGATAGTTTCTTTCATCCACTCACTCAACTGATACCAGAAACCTAGTTTGACATTCGTGCCAAAAGCCGAATAGGTGCGACAGATGGGGGTATCTGTATGGTTGACAAGATCGCACATTACTTGGGTTTGCGCTAATGCTGGCATCTGCTTAATTTCAGTCAGAGTTGCTTGGGCAAACACCATGTTGGCTGACGACATGGCGGCGGGAGTAATTTTAGTGCCCATTTCGGTGTAAGCAAACCACAGCAATGCTAATCGATCCTCGGCATTGAGCAGATTATATGCTGCAACTATTTTGGGAATCGTGTCCGCAACTTCAGTGCTTGGGAAAATAAGTCTGGCTAAATCGAGAGTATATGGCATGATTAAATTAATTGATAATTGATACTTGAGAGCAATCGCTATTTTTTGGAACTCCCATTAGCAGCTTCGGCATCCATCCGGTTGCAAATTGCCGTTAGGGTTGCTATCTGGTGTCGAAGTTTTTACGGTCAACTATTTCGACCTCAGCCAGCAACTAAAACAACTATCTTATGAATTTATAATGCTGATTTATTAGCTTTGATTCTAGATTAAAAATGTGAGGATCTTGTGAGGAAAGTGTTTTCTAGCTAATCATTATTAGCAGCGTTTGTCTTAATATTTAATTTACTATTCGATAGTTTTTAGCTGCTATTGATAATCAAAATTATCTAGCTTGTCTATCTACATACAGAGAGATTTTAACTCTATGTTTTCAATCAAAAGGAGTAGATGAAGCCAAAAAAGATCTAAAAAAACTCCCAGATGATGAGAGCTTAATTTGAACTATTATTTGAAATAATTTAATCTGGTTTTCTCAGGAAGAAATTACCAATTGGATCTATGCAAACGGAATCCGCTCTCGTTTACTTTCGACTGAGGAAATAGACTCCTGGCTCACGCCAATTAACTTGGCGACTCTTACAGCAGCGGTAATCGCGCCGCCATGCAAACCATCCCCCAGGTAGGCTCCCGCATGATAGGTGTGATTTTCGCCATTAGTCGCCACCACTTCATCGCGGTAGCGGAAGGATATCGACTTTTTTGCGTATCTACAAAGCGTTAGGGGTTACAATTAGATACAGACGGTGTTCCAATCACTATTAGATTAACTCGCAGTAGTCGCAAACCCATTAGGCACGTTCACACCACGGCAGGCTACGCCAACGCGAACGAGATTTACTGGCAAAATCAGTTGCTCGATTGATGACATTTCCGACTGTGATAATTACTGAGCACCAAGCCTTCTTTACTGAAGATGCGATGAGATCGATTACCTACGGTAGGCTTCGCCAACGCTGAAATAACATTATCGAATATTAGTCAGGTAGAACGAGGACAGATTTGCGAAAATAAAATTTAAAATTCTCAGTTGTAAGCACGGAGGAAACTAATATTGCATCGATCGATCGTTGGATTTCATCAAGATTTAGAGCAACATTGGGTAGCAGAATTAGACTGCGGACATTGCCAGCATACCCGTCACGAACCGCCCTTTTTTCCACGTCCTTGGGTAATTACAGCATCAGGACGTTCCGAACATCTAGGACAACTCCTGAATTGCGTGTTGTGCGACAGGCAAGAGATCCCCGATGGTTATGCCCCCTATCGACGCACACCCTTATTTACAAACGATTCGATTCCTAAGGGATTGAGAGCGCGACACACCACCAAAAAAGGCGTATGGGGTAAGATCCATGTCCAGTCTGGTAGTTTAAGGTATCGCATCCACGACCCATATCATACTGAAATAATCCTCGTTGGCGTAGCCTCTCCAGCGGAGAATCGCCAACGTCCAGGCATCGTGTTACCAGAAGTAGAACATGAAGTTGAGCCGCTCGATTCTCATTCTGAGAGGCTCCGCCAACGTGTTGAATTTTTTGTAGAATTCTGGAAAAAGGTTTGAGATTGAGTCTGAGTCCAAAACTTGAAGTTCGATCTCTATTTTCGATCGAGAT